>NZ_CAKVMR010000008.1 GCF_934772795.1 uncultured Holdemanella sp. | reverse complement strand
AAAGTAATTTAGCCAAAGATCCTTTATTTATAAGGTTTATAAGCTTTACTTTACATTATTCTCAACTTTACATTATTTCTGCATTGTCATACACCTTTTGAAATACATTCATAAACACACGAATCTCTTCTTCACTAAGACCATCAAACATATCTTGCGCAAACTCCTTTTGCGCCCAAATACCATCTTCAATTACTTCATTGGCCATTTGTAGTAAATGAATAGTTACACGTTTTTTATTGTCCTTATCGACTTTTCGCTCAATCAAACCACGATTCTCTAAAACCTTTAGTGAAGTTGAAACATGAGACTTTGTAGACTTACGAATACGAACAATGTCCGCCGCCGTATTGTACTCAGGATTGTTGTAAAGAAACATTAAAATGTCATATTCCATCTGTCTTAACTGATATTTTTCACAAACACCAGAAACCTTCATCTCATAATATCTCGTTATCGTTTTATGTTCATCCCAAAAGTGCATATGCGCCCTCCTCATTGTTCTATTTAGAACGGTGTTATTCTATATCTATTCACTAGGTTTGTCAATAATTTTTATTGACACTTTTCATGTAAAAATACTATCCTAATTATGAGGAAAGGGAGCCACGTATGCATACACAAAAATCTAACTTTCAAACAATGAAATACTTCTTTTACATCTTAATGACCGCAATTTTAGGATGGTTTGTTTTTATGCAACTATTCGGCGCCAACGAACAAATATATAACAACCCATCCGATTCTATAGTCTATTCAGGCACTTTTTATTGGAATAAAGAAGATGGTACAAAACAAAAAATAAAGGTTCCCGGAACCTATGAAGTAAGTCCTGGAACAACCATGGTCATCACTACAAAGCTTCCTAAAGACTATGATGAAACTTCTTTTGCGATTCGATCTTCTTTGCAGGACATTAAATTCTACGTAGGAAATTCCTTACGCACACAATATTCCACAAAAGGCACAAGAATGGCTGGTAAAAATTCCGCAAGTCGCTACATCTTTTGCCCCACATCCTATAAAGATGCAGGAAAAACATTACGCATTGAACTTACAACTTACACTTCAAATTATTCTGGCATTATCAACGAAGTGTATTGTGGCAATGAATCCGACATTTGGCAAAGTATATATAACCAATACGGACTCTCAACCTATATTGCCATCTTTATCTTATTTGCCGGCATCACATCCATCCTGTTTGGCATAGCCCTAAAACATGTCTACCACACAACTTTCGACATGGAATACTTCGGATGGTGTATGGCCATGGGCTCTGTCTGGATGCTTGGAGAATCCAAGATTCGCCAAATCCTGGTACCTAACGCCTCAGCTTTAGCATCTTTATGCTTTGTGATGATCATGCTGAGTCCATTACCCATCTTGTTCTATGCCGACAGCATCCAAAATGGCAAACATAGAAAACTCTATCAATACATTGGTTACGTAGTACTTTTAAATTTCGTTGTTTCTTCCATTCTCTATCTTACAAAAATCAAAGACTACATTGAAACACTACCCGTTGCACAAATCCTACTTGTCTTTGTGTTTATTTTAGTATTCATTCATTTAGTCCAATACATACGCAAAAATAAACAATCAAAAACAGACTACATTCTATTGATTGGACTCTTTCTAGTCCTACTCTGTGTAGCCATTGAATCTGTATCCGTTTATTTTGTAGCAACTATTTCAGGAATCTTTATTGGCATAGGCATGATCATATTACTCTTCACAAATATTGTTCGTACCATCCAAAAAATTCATATGGTAGAAGAAAAACGCCATCACTTAGAACTGGAAATTGAAAAGAAACAAAACAAAAAAATAACACTTCAAATGATGGAATCCCTTTCTACAACTATAGAGGCAAAAGACGAATATACGCGTGGACACTCAAGGCGAGTAGCCCAATATGCAGCATTGATTGCCGAAAACTTAGGTTGGTCAAATGAAGAGATTCAAAACCTTAAAAACTGTGCTTATTTACACGATATTGGAAAGATTGGTATTCCAGACCAAATCTTAAATAAGCCTGGCAAACTAACAAATGAAGAATTCAATCTTATCAAACAACACACGACAATTGGACAAGATATCTTAAAAGACATTACGATCATTCCACATATCGATGAAGTCACAAGAAGTCATCATGAACACTATGATGGTACTGGCTATCCAGATGGACTTAAAGGAAATGAAATCCCCATTCAAGCTCGTGTAATTGCGTTAGCCGACAGTTATGATGCGATGAACTCAAGAAGAATCTATCGTAACGCATTAAGTCATGGACGAATCTATCATGAAATCCAAATGAATGCGGGTACACAATTTGATCCAGGCATCACAAAAGTCTTCCTGAAATTAATGGATAACGGATCTTTATATAACTTAGAACATGAAATTCTTCCAACCCAAGAAGACACAATCAATAAGTTTATTTCCGATGTTGTGACAACCATGCAAGATCAGGAAGAAACAAAAAATATCGATTATCTTACCGGCCTTCCCGTTCGTAATGTTGGACAAAAGCGCATTGCGAGTGCTATGCAAAAGACAAATGGATGCCTCATCTTTCTAGATATGGATAATCTTAAGAAAATCAATGATGTCTATGGACATAAAGCTGGAGATAGAGCTTTAAAAAACTTAGGAAAACTATTACTAAACATATCAATACCTAAGATTGCCTGTCGTATGGGAGGCGATGAATTCCTACTCTTCTTACCAGAAACAACAACAAAAGAAGCTGAAAATACCGTTTCAAATGTGATTGAACAATTCAAAGAAAGTATCAAAGACGATAGTGAAACGCATTTTGCAGCCCTTTCTGCAGGCATGCTCATGTGCACTCGAAACGATACGTTTGCGGATGCCTATTCAAAAGCCGACAAAGCCTTGTATTATGTGAAACAAAATGGCAAGAACAACTACTCTTGGTATAACCAGATTCATTATGGAAATACATCCAATACAAGTCTAGACTTGAAACAAATCGCAAATTCCCTACAAACAAGTGGAAGCTATTCAGGCGCATTACACCTAGAATATCGCGATTTCACAAGACAATATGAATACATACACCAATTGATGACACGAAACCAATGGAACTGTTATCTAGTCATGGTTACTATGGAAACTGTACAAGATACACTTCCATATATTGAAGAAATCGAAGAAGCCCTTGACCATATGGGTGAAGCTATTCAAGATAACATTCGAAAGGTGGATGTATGTACACGTTATAGTGCTATGCAATATTTGATTATTTTATCTCATCCTGCCGAAACACAAATTCCAAACATCATGTCACGCATTTTTATGGAATACTACAAACTACAGGATAGTCAACACTTCACACCTAGCTATGAATATATTTCTATGAAGAAGTAAAAGCCAGATTTTCATCTGGTTTTTTTGCGCAACACATTCGAATATTGTCTTGTCAACAAGACAATATTTATGCTTTTTTGTCTTATCTACAAGACAATATGCTTGTATTTTTGTCTTGTGCATAAGACAAGCCTTCCGATAAGTCGAAAGGCTACTATACTAATCTTCGTATGTGATTGTTTTCGAATTCACGATCTTTTTAAATTCCTCAAATAATGGATGTTTAGGAATAGATCTTAACTCTTTACTAATTCTGTATGCAAATAATTGGAATACTTGAAGATACGTTAAAGATACAGTATCTGCACAAGGATTTAGTAATGTTAGTACATGATCATCCTCATATTCTTTATTTGTGATGTAATACACGCGATCCGAAACGGTTTTAGAAGCTCTATAAATCTGATAAGAACGATCTGACGTTTCATCTTGTGCATCAATAATAAATACATTATGTTTTGGAGACAATTGTAAATTTGGTCCATGAATATATTCTTCTAATTCATATCCACAAGAAACAACCTTTACCGTTTCTCCAATCTTTAGTGCTGCCTCTTTCGCTACACCTTCAGCAGGGCCGCAACCAGCCGCATACATATTTTCCATAGACAACAAGTTCTTTCTGAACTTTTCTAAGAAAGCTTCTTCACGAATAAAGTTTTCCTTTTGAATCGAAGCATAGCTTTCACAATAGTCATCCAACCATTTTGTATCGACTTCTTTACCTTGCTTTTCTAGAATCGCAAACGCAAGTTTTATTAAGAATAAGGCTAGTGTTGTTACTCCCTTAGTAACATACCCTTCTTTTTCTTCGTCTACATAATCAATCACAACTTCCGCATGATCTTTAATATCACTATTTAAATCCCCTGTTAATGCGATTGTTTTACGATTTAATTTCTTTAATACATCCAACGCATCTAATGCGTTCTTACTATAACCACTTTGTGATACGACAAACACAAAGTCGTCTTCAGATAATCTTGGATAGTATGCGAATGTATATGGAGAAATAATTGTGACATCCACATCTAAATATTTTTCCATAATATATTTAGCACACCAAGACCCATTTCCACTCGAACCAGAAGCTATGATCTTAATGTTCTTGTAGTTTCCATCCACATAAACCTGCGCCAATTTATCTGTCTGTTCTTTATTTTTATATACCGAATTTAATATATCCTGCGTCTGCAAAATATAATATTCCATTGTTTCTAATTGTTCCATTTTCTTTCCTCAGTGAGATTATATTCTAAATCGATATGTTGATTTGTCACTGCGAATGTAACTATGCGTATATTCAACGACGTTATTTTCTTGATCATACCCAATATATTGAAACCGATAGACAGGCTCTTTCATATTGCCCAAAAGCTTTGAAACACGCTCATCCGGAAATTGTACAATCAATGAACGATGAAAGTTATATGGATCATGTCCTTTTGTAGCCATAAAATCATATAGTGACACTTTTGAAAAATCATATTCTTCAATGCCCTCTACATATTTGTATGAGATATATGCGATTTCCAATGAGAAAGGCTCATCATTGTAGTAACGAACACGCTCCAAACAATATACATCCTCGCCTTCTTCAAGTTTTAATCGTGCACGAATTGAAGTTGTCGGCTCAATCTTTTCAGACACAAGAACCTTACTGCTGATTGAATATCCCTGCGATTTTAAAAAACTTGAAAAGCCACGATGATCATTGGCATCATCATAAGTTCCCCAAGAAGGTTTCATAATTTGTTGCGCCACAAACGTTCCCTTATAAGGAACCTTCACTAATACACCATCCTCAATCAATACATTCAAAGCTGAACGCACAGTCTGACGATTCACACCATATTTTTCAGACAAATCTCTTTCAGACTCCAAGCGCTCGCCTGGCAATAATTCCCCATTGTCAATACGATTCAATAAAGTATTTTTTAATTGTAAATATAAAGGTATACGTACATCCATAGATCAACTCTCCTCATCTGCATAGACAAAGCGGTTCATTCGCATCACAGACTCATGATAACTCTTATATTGATTATCGTCTGTATACAAAAGACCTCGTCTTAATACTAATGGACTGTTCTCTTCAACGCCCAAATATTTACTTTCGGTTGGATTGGCATTTACTACAAGAATCTCCTGCTCCCCATGTGTAAACTTCACATTATAATCCTTTTCCAAAACAGAAAATAATGAATGATTCTCTAGATCTTTATCTAATAATCCCGGAAATTGTTCGACTTCAAAATAAGCTGTTTCCAACGAAATAGCCTCTTCATCCAAATATCGAACTCTTTCAAACTCAATTAATTTTGTCCCTAAAGACACGCCCATTTTTTTAATTAATTTTTTATTACTATCTTTCACTCTTAGAAAAATCACCTTGCGATGCATTTTTCTACCCAAAGTTTCAATTCGACCACTCATACTCGAAACAACATTCAGTGTTTCCATAATACGTGGTTCAGATACAAAATAGCCCGATCTCTCAATACAATAAATCCAACCCTCATCGAGCAAGCTCTCTAACGCCAAGCGCACAGTAGCACGCTGACAATCAAATATTTCACAAAACTGTCTTTCGCTAGGTAATTTGTCATGAGGTTTAAATTCACCTATTTCAATTTTATAACGAATTTCATCCGCTATATAAATATCTCTTGTGATAGCTTTCATAAGTAAATTAACCTCCTCCCTCATCCATGAGGTATTATACCATTTTTTATAACCAAAAATTAAAGGGTTGAAAAAGTTTTCAACCCTCAACATATTATGTTTAATTATGCCAAAATTCCAAAGTATGCACAAACAACACAGATTGCCATCATTGCAAACATAATTGCAAGCGGTTTAGCTTTTTTATTTAACAACATATATACAAATCCAGTTAATAACAATGGTAATAATCCTGGGATAATTCCATCAATAATTGACTGAACTGTAGTAGCAGATTCACCACTACCAATCGCAACTGGAACTGTTAAATAAACCATTTCTGCAGTCATAGCACCCGCAACTGTTAAACCTAAGATACTTGCAGCTTTACTAATCAAGTCCATAACACCGGATTCTTCTGCAGAAGTAATGAAATCTGATCCAAATTTGTAACCTGCAAATACTAATAAGTAACGCATTACGAATGCAGGCACGTTGAAGATCAATAAGAATAAGATTGGTCCTAAAATATTTCCTTGTAAAGCTAATGAAGTACCAACACCAGTAGCTAAAATTCTTAATGTTCCCCAGAAGAAACTATCACCAATACCAGCTAATGGACCCATGATAGCTGTCTTAACGTTTGAAATTGAGGCAGTATCAAAGTTTTCCATATCCTGAGCACGCTTTTCTTCCATCGCAACAGAAATACCCAATGGTAATGTGATAACGTGTGGAGTTGTGTTGAAGAACTCTAAGTGACGTTTACATGCTTCTTTAAAATCTTCTGGATCTGGATAAATCTTTTTCAATGCTGGAAGCATCGCATAAAGATATCCATCATTCATCATACGTTCATAGTTCCACGTATGCTCCATTGAAATAGCGCCGAAGAATACTTGTTTCAATTCCTTTTCAGTAATGACGCCTTTGTATTCATAATTAGAACTCATCTAAGCCATCTCCTTCCTCAACAACTGCAACTTTGCCCTTTGAATCTTTTTCTTTAAAGAACATTAACACTACATAAGCCAATGTGAAAATTGCGATAGCTGTTGTATTTAATCCTAAATATTGAACTGCGAAGAAACCAATGAAGAAGAATGGAGCAATCTTTTTGTCCCAAATCATCTGTGCTAACATCGCAAATCCTAATGCTGGAATTACACCACCAGAAATATTGATACCTGTTTGTAGCCATTCTGGAATTTGACTTAATAAACCAACGACTGCGTCACTTCCAAAATAGAATGCACATGGAATTACAATTAAACGTGCTGCGAATGAGCAATAACCACCGAAGAAATAGTGGAATTTAAATTTCGCAACATTTCCCTCTTCGATATCCTTATCCATCATGTGAGTGAATGCCAACATGATTGGAGATCCAACAACTGAGTTCAAAGCCAACATAACTGTAGAAATTGGTAAACCTAATGCCAATGCTGTCTCTGGTCCTGTTCCAGCTTGAATTGCCAAAGCTGTACCTAAGATAGTTCCTGAAATCATATCAGGAGGTATGTACGCACCAATTGAAACTGCACCAATAAACGCCAACTCAAGGGTAGCACCCATAACGATTCCTAATTCTAACTGACCAAATACTAAACCAACAAGTGGTGCTAAAATAATCGGTCTTTGAATTAAAGATGTACCCAACAAGAATTCTGAACACGCAAAGAACGTGATCAAGAAAATAAATAAAGTCTTTACTAACATCTTCTTCTCCTCTAAAAAATTGTTATTTCAATAAATCTCTTGTGTCAACTCGTTTGTCTGATGGAACCATCTGTGTAAACACTTCAAATCCATCGTCCATTAAGTCTTTCAATATTTTTTCATCGTCTTCACTTACATAAACAGCCTTAGAAATCATGTGACGATCATCTCTAGGTTTTGTACCACCAAGATTGATTTCTTTAATTTCCAATGCTCTAGCAAGCTTATTCGCATCTTCAACACTTTCAACTACAATAAACAAATTGTATTTATCTGTAACACCAGATTTGATTGCTTCAATCGAATCATCAACTGTTTTAGCTACAACCTTTACGCCACTAGGTTTAGCCATTTTGATTGCTGACATACGCAATTTGTCATTTAACAAAGTGTCACAAGCTAATAAGATACAATCTGTACCAATTTGTTTACACCAGCTAAAAGCTACTTGACCATGCAATAAACGGTGATCAATACGAAGTAATTTAATCATTCTTCTCTCTCCTCTCTATAACTCATCTAAATCTGAGTCTATTTCCATATCGTTGCAATAAACGATACCTGTTTTAGCATCTTCAACACAATTACGAATTGTAGCTGCGACATCATCACTTTCTGGACAAGTCAATAGGATAGACATTGCCAAGATCAAGTTTGTTCCTGTTACTACATGAACATTTCCTCTCGTAGTAAGTTCTAACAATTCATTGTTAACACTACCACCAAATAAATCTGTCATAATTACAAATTCATCTTCAGGATGATCTTCAACTTCTTGAATCACCAAAGGCTTAAAGAAAGGTTCGCCCTCAGCATATGCACAATATACAGATAAATTTTCTTGTTTTCCAAGAATCAATTCAAGTGAAGATTTAATTCCCTTAGACATGTAAGCATGTGTTGCCAAAATAAATCTTTTCATCAATACATCCTCTTCTCTATACCACTCAACTATGCCCGCTTGTGAGTGGTATGTAATTACGTACCATTTGTACAATCAAAGTATACCAGTTCTTAAATTGCATTGCAAGCGTTTACATAAATATTTTTAATTTATTATTTATTCCAATATTCAATGATGTTAAAAGCCTCTAAAATATCGCTCGCAATAACATCTGCCAACCCCTGATTAAAATTGTAGCGATGATCCTCTTTGGCTATTACACGCACATTCGCATTGATACAAGCCTGTATACCATACGTCGAATCCTCAATCGCAATCACTTCTTCTGGTTTTAGATCCAATCTTTGTAATGTCTCCAAATAAATTGCTGGATCTGGCTTACTTTCTGTAAAATCAAAGCCACTAACCATACAATCAAAATATTGATCAATACCACACTGACTTGTTACCGTCTTAATATTTTCCATAGAAGAACTCGACGCAATCGCAAGCTTATAACCTGCCTTCTTTAATCTAGGCAATACATTCAATACATGCGGATTTAAAATCGTACGATAATCCAATTCAAAATCTTTGCTCCATAAACCCGCCTTCAACTGCTCAGGCGTATATTTATTATTCAAATACTCCGCAATAATTTCATACGTTCGCTTATCTGAAGAACCAATAATCTTATACATAGCCTCTTTTAATTCAAGGAAATCCACATCTTCTTTTAAATCAACTAATATATAATCAATGACATCCTGCAAATAAATGGGTTCAGAATCAATCAAAACACCATCCATATCAAAAATTATACCTTTATATCTCATATTAACCCCCATATAAGAAAGAAAGCCACCCTTTCCAGAGTGGCCTTACATGCAATTTAACTATTAATATTTAAATTGTCTGTAGTAACGACGATATTGTAAGTTGTGTTTAGTATAAACTTCGTAGTGTCTAGACAATCTACCAGTTAAACAAGCTGTAGTGATCATTGGAACGATGAATTTTCTGAATTCATTGTCTAAACGAACTGCATATTCACTAGCATCAAATACTTCATATTGGCAGTTGATCTTCTTACAGAATTCTTCAACACGATTATCTTGAGCTCTAAATTCATCTTCACCCTTAACAATAAATACTGGAACTTTGTCTTGAATCAATTCTAATGTTCCGTGGAAGAATTGTGCAGAGTTTACTGGACGGCAACGAATCCATTGCATTTCTTCTAACATACACATAGAGAACAATAATGTTTCTCCCCAAAGAGCACCAGAACCAGTAAAGATTGTGTATTCAGCATCATATAATTCAGAAGCCATTCTCAATCCGATAGGTTCGAATTTTTTCTTAATTGCTAATAAGTCTTCAAAGATATATTCAGATAATTGATCTGCAAAACGATCATAAGCATCAAAATCACCACGTAAGTTCATTAATTTATAGATGAAGTATGCTTGTAATACATATGAGTGTTCGCAATATCCTGTCACAACAGGAGCATGAACAACATAGTCTAACATTTTTCCTAATTTGCTGTCACGACCAGTAAATGCAACAACTCGAATTCCTTCTTCTTTCAACCATTTAGCAGCCTGAACAATTTCAACTGTATCACCAGAAGAACTTGCAGTAATTACTAATGAATCTTTGTTTAATTTCTTAGGACGAACAGTGTTCGCATCAGCAGCATTAATCGCATAAACATCAACATCTGACATTCTTGACATTAAATATTCATAGTGACCAAATTCAAACTCAGTACCGCCAATACCTAATAAGAAAATGTTTGAATAACCTTGATCATGAATAATTTGCGCTAAATCTTCAGCCTCTTTACGCTGAGCAACTACAGCCTTACCATCTTCCAAATACTTTGGTTCATCGAATTTTACTAATTCAACTCTTTCACTAACAGTCATAATTTCCTCCTCTTAGGTACGCCAACAACCCCGGGCACTGGTTCGTATTTGCATACCATTTGTACGTCGCTAATATACCAGTTCTTTTTAGAGAATGCAACACTTTTTTTGAAAACGTTTTCTATTTTTTAAAACAACAAAAAAAGCACCTGTAAACAGATGCCTAAAAATCAAATAAATCATCAATCGTTAGTAATACAGCGCCATCTTCTTTAGCTTGTCTTACTACTGAATCTGAATACCCAGACTTACTAATAAACCACAAATATTTCTCTTCTAAGTTTGAAAATGCTTTTGTAGCCATCACTAAATCTTCATATTCATCATATGGCATTGGTTGAGAAGTAAACTTACACTCCACAAAAATACCCCTTTTGCCAGTACGATCCAACGCAAGTAAATCCACATCGTCCTGTGCTTTTAAAGCTGGATTTGTACCCCACCATTTACCCAAATGATAAGGAATAAAAGGAAGCTTTCTTCTTTTAGCCAAACGAATCAAATATTCCTTACAAATATCCTCAAACACATCCCCCATTAAATTACTTATATCTGCCATGATTTCCTCAGATGCATCATTTGCTCCTAACATGGCATAATAAGAATTATTTGTAAATTCATAGCGAAACCAAAACTTAAAGAAATTATCCTTAATCACATAAATCGACTTCTTGCTCGTTTCTTTATCACCACAAGGAATCCTCTTTTCAATCAAGCGAAGAGTTTGTAGCGTAATCAAATATTTAGATACTTTTGTACGCTCCTCATGAATATAGTCCGCAATATCCACCACTTTATTTCTTCCATTCGCAATGGCAGCTAATATACTACTATACACATTAGTTTCTCTTAGTTCTGCCTTCAATAAGTTATCAGGTTCTTCATGAAGATAAGCCCCATTACGAATAATTTTATTTGCTATATTTTTCTCAATAGATACATTTGGATCAAAAGCCTCTAAATATCTTGGAATCCCACCTAATATACCATACGCCAACAATTTATCTTCATGACTATACTCTGAAAAAAAAGCACTACTCTCTAAATAATCAAATGGCTTTATTTCTAAAGTCGATGTCTGTCGATCATGAAGTGGGCTCTTTCTACCCATAACATCACTTTCCATAATACTTACAGAAGAACCACACAAAATTAAAAAGATATTTTTCTTTTTCCAATTATGATCAATCACATGCTGCAATATTGACTTTACTGAAGGATTCTCATCAATAATATAAGGAAATTCATCAATGATCACGGCAATTTTTTCTGTAGCCTTCTCTCCAATATAATTAAATGCATCCTCCCAACTTTTAAATGACGCTATAAAATTCTTATCAAAATGATATTGAATCACTTTAGAAAAATCCTCTAAGTTTAGCGCATCATTCTTTTCTCGAGCAGGGAAAAAGATCGCATTTGAATGTTGTGCAAACTCCTGAAGGATCGTTGTTTTACCAACTCTTCTTCGACCATACATAACCAAATATTCAAAACAATCACTATTATATAATTCATTCAAATGATTTAATTCTTCTTTTCTTCCTAACATCAAATCACGTCCTTTATATTTGTATACTTACGAGTAGTATACTCTAAAGTATACAAACATTCAATGATTCTTTCACTGTATTTTCCCTATTCTCCCAATTCATCCAACATATCATCTACACCATCACGATAGCTTTCATCATTATCGTAGCAATCCTCATCATAATCACCAGAATATACATCATCACTTCCTTCATCATAAGATGAAGACGAAGATGATGATGATGAATTTGAACTTTGCCCCTCTTTCTTTTTACGTTTTTCTTCCTTTATCCTAAACTCATTTTGTTCAGCTTTTCGTCTACTCTCAATACGATACTGCTCCTGTGCCATATCCCATTCTGCCTCTTCCTTTTTCAAAGACATATAGCCATATCCAAACAGAAGTCCAATAATAATCAAGAAAACAATTCCACCCTTACCACTCGATGTCTTCTCATGATCAACAGCTACTAAAACATCATCTCGATCTGCCTTTCTAGAAGATTGGCTTACATGTTCACCACAAATCTTTGGAGATTGTACTTTAGGTGGTTTAACCACCACTTTCTTATGTATATCAAGCAATCTTCTAAATATAAAATGAGCCAACCAATTAATAAAGGCATCCTCAAAATCAATACTCATACATGTTAATACACTAAGAAACGCAAGCAGATCATCATCAAAATAATCATCCTCACACCAAGGCTCATCATATAGCATTTCTTGAACTTCATCCTCTGATTTACCATCATATTTTCGAATCAGTTCATCATCACTCATATCCAAGATTTTCTTAACTCCATCACCAACGATTTTCTTACGAGTTTCTATATCTAATTTCTTAGACTTCTTTCTCTCTGCTTTTTTAGGTAAATCAGGCAACCTTGTTTCTTTCTTCTTAGTAATAGGTGCATCTACACCATACTGCTGCATTACTTGTATTAACTCTTTAGTAAGTAATCCTTTTTTATTAGCCTGAATATAGATTTCTTCACATATAGGACAAAGACTACAAGCTTCACTAAACTTATCCTCTTCAATTAAAGAATTTACATGTTCCATAAACCCATACGAACTATATCCCTTAATACACTCTTCACAAATAGACGCATAGAAATGTCTTAAACAAACAGAAACATAGAAATCATTTTCTTTACATTGTTTAGAGACCTCATCAATATGTTTCTTTGTTTTAGTTGAATCTAAAATCATACGATAAAGAGTGCTCGCTAAAGGATTGCACAATATGCCAAAGTTTACATTACGACAAGACTCTAACATCTTCTCTTTCACAAGCTCAATTTCTACATTAATCTGACTTGTACTCCCCTGCATCATAAGCACTTGAATCTTTTCTAAGTTCGATATATCACGATTCAAATTATTCGTGTTCATATTTGAAAAAGGAAGTTCAATATCTTTATATTCACCACAAATCAATTTATTCTCTACATCATTTACTAACCATGAATATTGTTTCTGACACTTATTATAATAGTCATACCAATCTAGAAACTCTTTTGAAATTATTATATTTTCCATTCAATATACCCTGTTTCATACAAATCTTTCTACAATTAATTATAACCCTTTCGATCTATGATTTCATTTTTATGCTGGTATAATATTAGGTATGAACTATCAAAATATACAGAGCGGACTATCTACCGCATTTCTAGACAAAAATATATCTTCCAACGTATTATATCGACCTCAATTTATTTCCAATGATTATAAGAATGGAAGAAAAGTATTGAGCACCATTGAAGATGAACTATTACACTGCGATTCCTTTTTAATCAGTGTAGCCTTTATCACCATGGGCGGCATCACCCCCTTACTTCAAACGCTTCGTACTCTAGAAGATAAAGGCATCAAGGGTAAAATACTAACAACGGACTATTTAGCTTTTAGTGATCCCAAAGCCTTAGACAAACTAGCTACATTTTCGAATATTGAACTTAAGATGTATCTAGTACCCGACTCAAAGAATGGTTTTCATACCAAGGGATATATCTTTCAATCGGATGAGATCTATAAAATTCTTGTAGGTTCTAGTAACATGACAAATACGGCTTTAACCACAAATCGCGAATGGAATACGAAAATTATTTCTACAAAATCCGGAGAATTTGTTTCTGAAATGTTAGACGAATTTGATGAATTATGGAATCATCCAAATACATATTCTTATGATGCATTCATCGGTGCATATCGAGTGCATTATGAAGAATTTAAAAGGGTGAAACAAAAAGAAGAAATCAAATTGCCTTCAAAACAACTCATTCCAAATTCTATGCAACAAGCTTTTATTTCCAATCTTAGAAAACTTCGCAATGCGAATGAATCGAAAAGTTTGTTGATCTCGGCCACCGGAACGGGAAAAACTTTTGCGTCCGCATTTGCCATGAAAGACCAAAATCCAAAAAGAGCCTTATTCCTTGTTCATAGAGAGCAGATTGCCAAACAAGCTTTAAACAGTTATAAACATGTATTTGGAAATACAAAAACATTTGGACTATTATCAGGAAATAGTAAAGATACAGATGTAGACTACTTATTCGCTACCATGCAAACGATGTCTAAAAAAGAAGTATATTCTAGTTTTGATCCAAATACATTTGAAACGATCATCATTGATGAAGCCCATCGCATTGGTGCTAAAAGCTACCAAGAAATCATGGACTACTTTAAGCCAAAGTTTTGGCTAGGAATGAGCGCAAGCCCAGAAAGAACAGATGACTTTGATGTATATGCAGCCTTCGATCATAATATTGCCTATGAGATTCGTCTTCAACAAGCCCTAGAAGAAAACTTATTATGCCCATTCCACTATTTTGGCATTACCGACTTTTTAACAAACGGAAACCAAACAGATTTTACTGACTTCAACTATTTAACATCCAACCAAAGAGTTGACTACATTATCGAACAAACCAATTACTATGGCTATAGTGGAGAAAGAGTGAAAGGACTCATGTTTTGCAGTTCCAAGAAAGAAGCGGCTGCCCTTAGTGAAAGATTAAATCTAAGAGGATATAGAACCCTAGCCTTAAGTGGAGAGGATTCTCAAGAAAAAAGAGAAGATGCGATTGATCGCTTAGTATCCGATACAAGAAGTGACTATCTACAATACATTTTAACTGTAGACATCTTTAATGAAGGGGTAGACATTCCTGAAATCAATCAAGTTGTCCTATTAAGACCCACACAATCACCAATCGTCTTTGTCCAACAATTAGGTCGAGGCCTAAGAAAATCAAAAGACAAAGAATATGTTGTCATTCTAGACTTCATTGGAAACTACAAAAATAACTTTATGATTCCAATCGCCCTATCCGGAGATCGTTCTTACAATAAAGACAATATAAGACGCTATGTACTTGAAGGTGAAAGAATTATTCCAGGATCGAGTACGATTCACTTTGATGAAATCAGTAAGAAACAAATCTTTGCGTCGATTGATACTGCCAATTTTGCGGATATCAAGCTCATTAAAGACAGTTATAAAAATTTAAAAAATAAACTAGGAAGAATCCCTACTCTTATGGATTTTGAAACCTATGGAGAAATAGATGTACAAAGAATTTTTGACAACAAATCACTAGGATCTTACTATGCCTTTTTAAAGAAGTATGAAAAGGAATATAAAATAAGATTAAATGAACTTGAAGAAAGCTTTATTAAGTTTATCTGTACAAAACTCGCCAATGGAAAAAGAAAGATTGAACTTGAAATATTAAGCAATATTTTAGAAGATAAAATTGATATATTCCCTAATAATCTATCAAAAAATGAATATACAAATGTAATCAATATTTTTACCAATGAATTTCCAACCGGTTCTGGAAAGAATACATTTAAAGATTGTATTTTTATGGAAAATAATAAAATTTCAAAGCCATTTAAGAAATGCCTTGAAAACAACGAATTTAAATCCATGGTAAAAGAAATCATTGAATATGCATTGGTTCAATATAATAAACATTATAAGAATACGTATAAAGATACAAACTTTGTACTCTACCAAAAATACACATATGAAGATGCATGCCGCTTGTTAAATTGGCAACACAATGAAGTTCCATTAAACATTGGCGGATATAAATATGATCAAACAACCAAAACATTCCCTGTCTTTATCAATTATGACAAGGCTAATGACATTCAAGATACAATCAAATATGAAGATCATTTTATCAATGAAAGTCAATTGATTGCGATATCCAAATCTGGAAGAACCACAAGTAGTGATGACGTACAAAACTTCTTGTATGCCAAAGAAAGAGGTATTGAAGTTCATTTATTTGTGCGAAAGAACAAAGATGACAAAACAAGCAAGGAATTCTATTATTTAGGCAACATGCAAGTAGAGGTAGATAAGACCAAACAGTTTATGATGCCAAACACACAAAAAACTGCTGTCGAAATCTTATGGCAATTAGATACACCAGTAAGAGAAGACATTTATCGATATATTGTAGAGGAGTGATTTTTTGAAAACAATACACGTAGTAGCCGCCATTATTAAAGATAAAAATAAAATATTCGCCACCCAAAGAGGCTATGGCGAATTTAAAGACGGATGGGAATTTCCAGGAGGAAAAGTAGAACCCAATGAAACAAGTAGACAAGCCATTGTTCGTGAAATCAAAGAAGAACTAGATACAACCATTCAAGTAGAAGAATACTTTGATACCGTCGAATATGACTATCCAAACTTCCACCTATCTATGGAATGTTTCATTTGTACAATTCTTGAAGGAAATTTAACTCTATTAGAACACGAATCCGCAAAATGGCTAACTAAAGAAACATTAGATTCAGTAGATTGGCTACCTGCAGATTTAGGATTAATCAAAAAATTAAAAGAAACATTATAATCCCATACAACATTTTAAAGCGCAAAAAAAACGAGCATTTCCTCTTTACATAAAGAATAAATGCTCATTTTTATTTTGTCCAACTGTCAAACAATCATTACAAACTTGTTTCTATAATTAATTCTAATCCTTTGCTTATCAAATCACACAAAATATATAAAAAATAAACCTGAACCCAGGCCTATTTCTTATAAAACATAGATTAAATATCGAATCATAAAAACAATAATTGCAATCAATACACCTATTTCTGCAAATACCTTGTAATCGTATCTACACTTTTTTGACGACATGTAAATTATCAAAGCACCACAAATAGGCCATAGATAACTAAGCAAAGCTAATAAAACACAAATGATTTTATTTCTATTTGAACTGGTTACCCAATTAATCCAAACATTTTGCAACTTCATCACCCGCTTTTACTATCTGATTTTCTGATTCCAATTTTATGTCTTTCCCATTTGTCAAAAGAACCATTGTCACCGGATCAAAGCCATATTCCTTAATAACATTAGAATCAACTTCTACTATCACATCACCCGTTTTAACAACATCACCATTTTTAACTAATACGTGGAACCCTTTTCCTTCCATTTGAACAGTATCAATACCTATATGCACTATTATTTCCGAAAAGCTAGTCTTAATACCCACCGCATGTCCAGTTGGAAAACAAGCTTCAATTGTTCCATCCGCCGGAGCAACTACTTTGTTTCCATCAAACATTACAGCATATCCTGTTCCAAGTGCACCACTCGCAAATGCTTCATCTTTCACTTGAGATAAAGGTATTAATTTTCCATCTACTGGAGCAACTAACTTTTTGCTCTTCTCCTTTTTAAATAAGTTCCACATATTACATTTCCTCCTATTTTAATTCTGGCCAATATTCTTTATTTGCCTCAATCATTTCATCTAAAATGGCCTTTGCTTGAGTAGATGATTTTACCGTCTTATTTAATGCAAAGCCTTGTAAAACCTTATCATAAGAGTTTTCAATAGCTCCTTCCACAAGACATTTTTCTGATGCATATTGTTGCTCAATTAACCCTTTATAGAACGTTGGAATATGTCCAACAGATACTTTCTCAATTCCACTAGGAGAAACATAACATGGAATTTCTACCATAGCATCATCTGGAAGATCAGCAACTGCACCTTCATTTTTTACAATTAACAAGTAACGTCCACCGTTTTCTTTACATAAAGACTCAGCTAAATCTACAATGAATGTTCCATGAGCTCCTACAACAAACATATCATCCTCGTATTCACCTGTTTCTTTATAATGATTTATAGCGTCAAATAATGTTTTTTCACGTCCATCCATAACTTCATTTGCACGAGTATACTCAGGATTTGCATCATCCACTACATCTTGACTCAACAAATAATATTGTAAGTAAGTATTAGGTAGATACTTAGGAAATCTTTCCATCATTAATTTTACATTACCATATGTATGTACCCAAGATGGTTCCCAATGTTGTTCATCTAACGCTGCATCCAAATATCCATGTGCAATTGCATGTTGTCTTAATTCTTCAAAACGACTTTCTCCATTCACCCAAACATCAGTGAACCAACCAAAATGATTCAACCCAAAATAGTATGGTTTAATTTCATGTGGATCACATTTTAGAATATCCGCAAATGTATTCATAATAGCTACTGGCATGTCACAAATATTAATAATACGAGCATTTGGTCTCAACTTTTTCAAAGCTAGAGCTACAATAGCTGCTGGATTTGAATAATTTAAAATCCAATGCTTAGGATTTGCATATTTTTCAACATAATCTAAAATTTCAACCATAGGATAAATTGTTCTTAGTCCATAAGCTAATCCACCACAACCACAAGTCTCCTGACCGACAGCTCCATGTTTCAATGCGATTTTTTCATCCTTCTCACGCATTGCATATTTTCCTACACGAATTTGTGCAAAAATAAAATCTGAATCAGTAAATGCTTTTTCTGGATCTGTAGTCGTAATAAATTCACACTCAGGACAAGTAGCTTTTACAACCTCTCTTACAATAATTGCTACATCCTCTTGTCGTTGTTCATCGATATCATACGCACGGATTTCCTTTACCGGAAAAGTATCCTTCTTTGATAAAATTGCCTTTACTACACCTGGAGTATATGTACTACCTCCACCAACGATTGTTATAATTTTAGCTTCCATTTTTCTATACCTACCCTTCTAATGAAATATGATTTGCTTCCATATAATCTTCTAAAGCTTTTCTAAATTTATTTACATTTGTACCATAAATGATTTGTATCTCATTACCACGCTTTACCAATCCTCTTGAACCAGTTTCTTTTAAAGCTTCTTCATTAATTGTATCCATTGAATTTACAACAATTCTTAAACGTGTAAAACAGTTATCAATAGTATTCATATTACTAATTCCACCAACTGCTTCATAAATTCTTTTTCCTAAATCATTTGATTGAGTATTCAAGGATTCTTTTGATTCTGATTTTTTTGAGTCATAATCTTTCTTTGTCATTAATTTAACATCTTCAGAATCATCACGACCTGGAATCTTAACATCAAACTTTAAAATAAACCATCTAAAAACTACAAAGTATACAGCCATCTGAACCAAACCTAGTAAGATAAACCAAGGCCATCCAGTTTTTGCAACACCTGCCGGTACGTTATATAGTAATGTTTCAAAAATACCACCAGCAGTACAACAAGTAATCTTAAAGAAATATAATAAGTAGAAGAAAATACCTGTTAATAATGAATGAATTAGAAATAGAATTGGTGAAACAAATAAGAATGTAAACTCAATTGGTTCAGTTATTGCAGCTAAACAAGAACTTAGAATAGCTGGAATATAAATTGCTTTTGCTTTATTCTTCATAGATGGTTTTGCACAACTCAACATTGCTAAACCAGCGCCAGTTAAACCAAATACTTTACATAATGTAACATTGTTAAAGATAGTAACTAAAGATAATTTAGCAGTACCTGGATCACTCAATTGTGCTAAGGCAATAGCCCATGATCCCACATACTCTTTACCTGCTACTGTTGCTACACCACCTAAATCTGTATACCAAACAGCACTTCCTAGTAAATGATGTAATCCTGTTGGAATTAATAATCTTTCTAAGAATCCAAATGTAAAGTATCCTACTCCACCAGATGTTGAAATAAAAGTTGCAACAGATGTAATCAAGCTTTGTACAGGAGGCCAGATATATACAAACAATATTGCTAATGCTAGCATAATTGGAATACTAATTAAGAATACAAATTTTGTACCACCATATACTGATAAAACCTCTCCCAAATCTTTATCACAATATTTGTTATACAATAATCCAACAACTACACCTATTACGATTCCTAAGAATACACCCATGTCAACAATTTGGAAGCCCAACATCAAATTTTGACCATTTCCTACAGCTTCATCTAACAAATTCATTTGTGTTAAATATGCATTTTGAGCTGAGCAAAAAATAAATAAGCATAAAAATGAAATTAATGCTGCGTGCTCTTTTTTCTTTTTTGCTAATCCAAAAGCAACACCAATCGCAAATATAGGTCCCAGGTTGTTAAAAACAGACATTAATCCACTGTATAAAACTTTAAATAGTACTTGAATAGGCTGTGCGCCTAAGAATGGTAAAACTCCTACGATTGTTGGATTTGTAATAAAATTACAAATAACTAAAATTAAACCTATAGCCGGTAAATATAATACCGGAACGACAATTGCTTTTGAAAAAGTCTGCATTGCCGAAACAAATTTTTCTTTCATTTCCTCTCTCCTTTTTAGAAAAAAAGACCAAACAATACGAATCCACCTAAAACTATTTTATTCGTACTATCTGGTCTTGCCTGGTCTTACCAGTAACAATCCTAATTCGTAATTTTATGAATATGAATCATCAAGTACCATAATTCTTTGTCTGATAATTCATATTGAAATTCTTGTAAAATATAATCTTTAATTCGAATTACACAATTAAATATCTCCGGATATTTTTTTATCATTAAATAATATATATCTAAATCATCATCAATATCATCTTGGCTTTCTTTTTTGAATACACGTTGTGCTAAAAACTTAAAATGCGTTGTTAAACGTGTATAATCCATTGAATCTTGGTCAAAATGAGTATGAAGTGTATCCTGAATTAATTCAATACATCCATTAATCATTTGTAAAGTTTCTAATACCGACTGATCGTCATATGATTTTATACCATTTAATATATGTAAAGCAATATAGCCAGCTTCGTCTTCGGGTAAATTCACACCGATTTCTCTTCTGACAATTCCCAATCCAATTAAACCAATTTTATATTCTTCTTTATACAAAGTTTTTATTTCTGGAAGAACTAAATTAGGAAGTTCAATATTATTCTCTAATCTCTCAATTGCAAAACCAATATGATCCGTTAAAGTAATAATAATTTGTGGCTTTAATTCCACTTTCAAACGTCTTGCCGCAATATCCATTATTTCTTGTGAAACCTTGAAATATTCAATTGGTGTTCTCATAAAAAATTGAAACATCGCATTGTTTTCTCCACCTTGGTAATAATACTTCTTCTCTATCTTACCAGGATCTACTTCGTCTCCAATTTTTTTTTGAAAACCTATACCCGAACCCGTTAAAATAAGATCTTCTTTGTCTTTTGAGACGGTGGCCACCGCATTGTTATTAAATGTTTTAACAATTTTCATTTTAATCTCCTCCAACAAAAAAAGACCCACTACTAGTAACACTCAATCACTAGCTTATGGGGTCTTGCCTGATCTCAACTCAGTAACAATCCAAGTACACTTATATAATAATCAAAAAATAAGTTTTGTCAATATACTTTTTGTTTTATTTTCTAGTATTTGTAAATGGTTACATCGTTGAATACTTGGTTTTTTTACAGTTAAACCTCATGACTTATAAAACATATTGGGATCATGATTATTTACTAAAAAGCACTGACAGTTCCCGAAGTTCTATAATTAATAACTAAATTAAAAGAAATATTATAATCCCATACAACATTTTTAAAACGCAAAAAGCGAGCATTTTATCTTTACATAAAGAATAAATGCTCACTTTTATTTTGCCAAACTGTCAAATAAATTGTTAACTCTTCCATTTAATTACTAACGCTACATGACATAATTCAATTAAGAGCAGACAATAGGGTGCCTAAGGTAGTTCTCCTAGGGACGGCTGTATTAATCGTCATTGATACCGTCACAGGGGCTCCAAGTTACGAAAACGCTTGAGTTCCATAGCCCCAAGGAGGTGATATTGTGTATGGATATTTAATATTTGTAACAATATTCTTGTCAATTTTGTTAGTGATTGTCCACAGATTAGTTCAGATTGCTAAAGCAATTTTAAATCTACTTCATATAATTGAAGATATGGACAAACAAATAAATAAAATGAAAAGACATAAGAAAAAACTACCTCAACATTCTTGCAGGAAACTGAAGTAGTTTTTTCATAACTATAATTTTTCCCAAGGAGAACTCCTTATTAGATGCTCTCTTTTCATTTATATTGTACCACATTGCATTCTTTTATCAATGAAAACAACAAAAATCGCATTAATTATTATAGAAAAATACAAAAAGCACTAATCCCCACTGACAATGGAAAAAGATTAGTGCTTCAGCATTAATTTAATTTCAGAGTAACCACTGCTTTTCCAGTAGTCGTTCTCTATATGTATTATACAGATAAACCAAATGTATTTCCACAATAAAATATTAGAATCCCATACAACATTTTATTAGTTCTAAAAACAATCATTTACGCTTTATATAAAGCATATATTAACACTTTTATGTAATTCAACTGTCAAATAAATTCCAACTCTATCAAAATCCCATACAACATTTTATTCGTGTTAAAAACATTTATTTTTGCTTTATATAAAGATAATATTGAGATTTTTAAGTAATCTAACTGTCAAAAAAAAAGAATAATTCAAACGAACTATCCTTTCTTTGGTTGAATCCAATATATACTTTCTGCAACACGAACTTTCAAGCCATCCATTATCATTTCTTTTTGTTGAAAGTTAGCTAAAACATTCAAACGATTCCAGAAAGTTCTTTCGCAAGTGGATTTCCCATCAATAAAACATTCCATTTTGCGTCTCCCTCGACGTCTATCATAGAATATTCTGAATCCGCTTACAAGTCTTGACTTTTTTTATTTTTATGATTCTTTATTTTACAGAAATAACTGTGTAACCCGCATTTGTCACGGCATCACTCAACATCTGATCTGTGACATTTTCTGTACAATTTAATGTAGCTGTTTTCTCATCTAAACTAACCACTACATCACTTACGCCTTCTACTTTACTTAAGGCATCCTTTACGTGTGCCACACAATGCATGCACATCATACCATCTACTGTTACTACTTTTTTCATTTTCTTTTCCTCCTTATATTCAACGGGAATATAACCCGCATCTCTAACTGCTTGTTTTAAAGCTACCTTATTTACTTGTTGTACATAATCAATATCGGCCTTACCTAAATTATAATCCACACGCACATTTTTTACATTAGGAACCTTCTTTAAAGCATCCTCTACTAACCATGCACAATGCCCACAAGACATACCATCAATATGCATTGTGTATGTTTCTACTTCTTCACTTTGAACTTTAGGTTTAAAATAACGAAGTCTTAATGCGTTTGTGACCACACAAACACTACTCAAAGACATACATGCCGAACCAATCATCGGTGATAATCTTAAGCCAAAGGCTGGATATAATAATCCTGCCGCAACTGGAATTCCAAGAATGTTGTAGAAGAAAGCCCAGAATAAATTCATCTTGATATTCTTGATGACATCACTTGATAAATCAATAGCCGTCACAACATCTAATAAAGAACTCTTCATTAAAATCACATCCGCACTATCCAAGGCAATATCCGTTCCAGCGCCAATCGCAACGCCAATATCAGCACGCATTAAAGCAGGCGCATCATTGATACCATCACCCACCATCATAACCTTCTTACCTTGTTCTTGAAGCTTACGAATTACACTCTCTTTATCTTGTGGCAACACATCACTAATCACTTCATCTACACTTAAAGATTTACCAATCGCATTCGCCGTTTTTTGATTATCTCCAGTCAACATAACCACATGCATATTCTTCTTTTTAAATTGTTCTAATGCAACCTGACTCGTACTACGAATAGTATCCGCCACACTAATTAAACCAATCACATTTTGATCTTCCACAAAAATCAATGGTGTTTGACCTAAACTCGCATAAGCATCCAAATCACTTAACACTGTTTCATTTAGTTCAATGTTATTTTCTTCCAATAACCTTTTATTTCCAGCCAAATACACATGTCCATTTAGACTTGCCTGAATACCACGACCCGAAATATTTGTGAAGTTTTCTGGTTGTTGAAGCTTACTGTTTTTTTCCTTCGCATACTCTACAATAGCCTGTCCCAAAGGATGTAAAGAGCCACTCTCTAAGCTAGCCGCAACGGAAATGAAATCATTTGTACTTATATTTTCATATAACTTAATACCTTGCACACTTGGCTTTCCTGAAGTAATTGTACCCGTCTTATCCAATACAATCGTATCAATCGAATGTAGCTGTTCTAAAATGGCAGCCGACTTAATTAAGATTCCATTTTCTGCAGCCTTACCCGTACCAACCATGATTGCGACAGGCGTAGCTAAACCTAAGGCACAAGGACAAGAAATCACAAGGACACTAATCGCATTGGATAGGGCAAATTGAATCGTTTGACCACTGATCAACCATACAATCAAAGTAATCAATGATATCGCAATCACGACAGGAACAAATACACCACTCACTTTATCCGCCAAACGAGCGATTGGAGCTTTTGAATTACCCGCATCATCCACGAGCTGAATGATCTTTGCCAAAGTCGTATCTTGACCAACCTTTTCAGCCTCAAACTGAAACGTACCATTCTCATTCATTGTGGCAGAAATCACTGAATCTCCCACATTCTTTTCAACCGGAAGACTCTCACCCGTAATCGCTGATTGATCCACATAACCTGTACCCGAAATCACTTTTCCATCTACAGGAATTCTTTGTCCAGGACGAATGACGACAATATCATGAATTCGAATACTTTCACTCGACACAACAATCTCTTGACCATCCCTTAAAACAGTCGCATTTTTCGGTGCTAAATCCACCAATTTATCTAAGGCATCACTCGTTTTCGCCTTGGATCTAGACTCCAAATACTTTCCAACACTGACCAAAGTCACAATCGTAGCTGCCGACTCAAAGTATAAAGAGTGCATAGCCATATGGGCCATTTCCATATTTTGCGCACCAAAATAATAGGCCATCTGATAAATACCAACCAAGCCATATACAAAGCTTGCACCCGAACCTATCGCAACTAAAGAATCCATATTTGCGGATTTTTTTATCAAAGCCTTAAATCCTGTAATAAAGAAATGTCTTTGAATAAACAATATGAACAGACAAAGAATCAACTGCGTTAAAGCCGAAACCATCATCCATTCCATACCCTCTAAAATTGGAAGGCCTACCATAGGACCCATCGCAATTAGAAGTAAAGGAACCAATAAAACTAAACTCAAAATCAACCTTTGTTTGGCACTCTTTTGATCCGATTCAACCCTGTCCTGACGATTCTGCCATTCCTTACGAACCTCGCCCTTTTCACCATGAACACTAGCTCCATAACCAATTTGTTTTACAGCTTCACAAATTACTTGTTCATTTACCTTTTCTTGATCAAATGTAACCTTCATTGAATTCGATAATAAAGAAACATCGCAATGACTCACACCGTCCAACTTACTCACTGCCCGAGTTACATTGGCTTGACAAGCCGCACAAGTCATGCCTGTCACATCAAATTTTTCTTCCATTAAAACCACCTACTTTAACTTCTTTACTAAATCCATAACCTCACTCATGATTTCCGTATTTCCATTTTGCACATTCTCAACGACACACGTATTTAAGTGTTCCTGCAAAACAATATATCCAAATGCCTGCAAAGCACTCTCTACAGCCGCTACCTGCACCAAAATATCTCCACAATAACGATTCTCCTTCAACATATTCTCAATTCCATTTAATTGTCCTACCATACGATGAAGACGATTCGTTAACTGCTTAATTTCCTGCTCATCTCTAGGCTGATGTTTTTTATGACAACAATCCCCCATATATTTCACCTCGCTCATAATAATATACCCCCTATAGGTATATTTCAAGTGAAATGATTATGGCATAATTAAATAAAGGAAATAACCATATGAAATATAATTATTATGTGTACCTGCCAAGAATCGGAACCATTCTTGTCATGTTTTTAACGTGCGGTGCACTCTTCTCAAAAGAAATCTTTTTTAATCTGGTATACCTTATTTTTGTCGTGCTCTTTAGCCAAATTCTATTTATATACGAAAAAAGACTATTAAAAAACAATGAACCACAATACGAAAAAATTAGTTTCCGCGATTCATTGTTGATGTATCCCATTCTATTAAAAATTGAACTCTTCCTATTTGCGATTGTCAGCCTATTTAGCATATTGATCCTTTTATGCATCAATAAAACCATTATGGCACTCATCACATTTGGCGTTATCACAATTATTATTTCACTCTATCTAAACATGCGAAGACACTAGTAAGACAATTCTGGTTTCAGTACCTAAATAGTTTCGTAATATTTTTAATAAAATGATCAAAAATGCTTATAATCCTCTAAAGTTACATTAAATCTATGCATTTTAGAGAATTATAAGCATTATTTTATCGATAATTCTCTAAAACAAAAGCGAACCCTACCATTATGATAGTGATTCGCTCGTTTGCCCTGCTTTTTCTGTCTGACGCAACATACGATATCCAACACCTACATGCGTCTGAATATATTTTGGATTCGAAGTATCCGGCTCAATCTTTTTGCGTAAAGTTGCCATAAACACTCTTAGACTTGGTGTTTCTGTACCTTGAACACTTCCCCATACTTCACCCATAATATAATTATGTGTTAATACCTTATCTGTATTTTTAGCTAAAACACACAATAATTTATATTCAATAGGCGTTAAATGAATTTCACGACCATTCTCATATACACAACCTTGCGCATAATTGATTGTAAGATTGCCATTTTCATACACACTCTCATTCACACTTTTAGTCTGACTATTATTTAATCTTCGAATTGTTACTCTTAACCTTGCCAACAACTCATCCACTGAAAATGGTTTTGTCAAATAGTCATCAGCCCCCAAATCTAAAGCTTGCACTTTATCTTGATCTTCACTTCTTGCCGAAACCACAATAATTGGAATATTCGACCAAGAACGAACCTTCTTTATAACTTCCAACCCATCCATATCCGGCAATCCTAAATCTAGAAGCATAATATCGGGATTATAAGAAAGTACATTCATGATTCCTTGCTTAGCTGTTTTTGCCAGACGAAATTGATAATTTTCCATCTCTAGAGTTGTCGTAATCAAATTTCCAATCGCAATATCATCTTCAATTACTAAGATCTGAACTTTATTCATACAACTTTACCTCCACTGCCTCCAACAAAAACTTAAAACAAGCCCCATGCGGCTTCACATTCTCAACCCAAATCGTACCACCATGCGATTGAACAATCGACTTACACAAAGATAAACCTAGACCCATACCACGTCTTGTATCTCCACTTCGATTGTTCTCTGTATAAAACATCTCAAACAATTGTTCAGGATGTAATACACCATTTCCATCATCTTGAACTTCAATTAAGATTTTATCCTCAACCCGTTTGGCATTCAAAGAAATATTTGAATTTTCAGGCGTATATTTGATCGCATTATTTATTAAATTCACTAAAACCTGAATAATCAAGCGTGCATCCATATTAGCCATCAATAAATCATCCTCTAAATGCATAGAAATATTATGTTTACGTTTATTACGACCCAAATGATGAATGGCCTCCCTAAAGATGTCCTCAATCATTTCTGGTTGTAAATTCAGCTGCATCGTACCATTCTCAATACGCGTTATAAACAATAAATTCTCAACCAAATCATACAACCACATCGCATCATTATAAATATCCTGATACAATTCCTTCTTTTTTTCTAAAGTAAATGCACTATCATTTTCCAATAATAAACCCGCATTACCAGAAATCGATGTTAATGGCGTTCTTAAATCATGCGAAATCATACGTAATAAATCCGCTCGCAACGCCTCTTGTTTGGCTTGCTGCTCAATCTTTAGATTTTCTAAACGAATCATTTCCTTCTCTAAAGCCATACCACACTCATCTAATATCGCAATCCAAAGATTCTTTTCAAAAGGATCTATCTTATCTTTTAATACAATTCCAACAACACCTAATACTTCCTGCGTTCCATTGATTGGTAAATATAAACACATCGAATCCGAATGATAGCTTGTCGTTTTACCTGCTTCATGTCTATTTTCATAAACCCAAGCTACAATATCCGTTTCTAAAGGACACTGTCCTAATAGAATAGGCTCATCATTATGTGGATACAAAACTAGATCTGTGTCCAACAATTTATGTAGCTGTTTTAACATAGACGCATAGATCGCATTCACATCATTCGCCTTTTGAAGCATTTGACTCATTTCCAATAAGACTTGCGTACGATACACTTGTTTGGCATTCTCATAAGACTGTTTCTTTAATCTTGTCATTAATGAACTAGATGACATGGCCACCACAAACATAACAATATATGTCGTAATATAGCTTGGATCACTCAACAAAGAAAAGTAGGGGTATGTAAAGAAAAAGTTAAAGCACAACACCGAAAATAAAGACGCCAATAAACTATAGATATATCCACTTGTCCAAATCGATACAAACACAATGCCCAAGATATAAATCATAATAGGCGTCGTAATCAAGAATTGAAAATGCATAAATCCCTTGCCAATAAGTGTACAAAGAACAAGAATCAAAATCATCTTTAACATATCTTTGAATGACAGATTAAAAGAATTAAAGTCAAAATAAAACAAGCGTCGATAATCCTGTGGATAATTTACGGAATATACATCAATATCTTTCAGCTTAGTTAATGCTTGTTTCGCCAAATTCTTTTCTAAAACAACACAACTCACCTGAGAAACATTCACATATTCTACAAGCTGAGGTAATACATTCTGCCCATAAAGAATTGTTACTTTTGCCCCTTTACTCTCTGCATACTTAATATTTTCACGTAAACAACTCTTCAATGCCGCACTCATCCCCTCATATTTTGGAGTTTGCACAAAAACAGCACTCAACACTGCATGATTGATTTTCGCAATTTGAGCTCCCTTATCAATAACTCTAGAATTATATTTAGAAGCCGATAAACATATTAATACATTCGCCATAAAGCTAGTATAACACAAGCCCACAAAGAATCACCCATCTTAACATTGTCTTAACATAGTGTTAGAATACTTTATGAAATCTTAATACAGACTAGTGTAGAATGTTTTAAGATATTAGGATAGGTGGTTTTATGTTTAAAAAACGTATGAAACGCATTACTCCAGGACAAATGATCATCCTCAGTTTTGCGACTATGATATTTATTGGTGCCTGCCTGCTTATGCTTCCATTTTCTACAAACGATGGAAGGGGCGCACCCTTTTTAGATGCATTATTCACTTCAACCAGTGCCTCCTGCGTAACCGGACTGATTATGCATGACACTGCACAATATTGGTCCCCCTTTGGACAACTTGTCATTTTAACACTCATTCAAATTGGAGGTATGGGCGTCATCACAATGGCCATTCTACTCTTTGTTCTAGGAGGCAAGAAAATTGGTTTTAAACAAAGATATTTTATGCAACAATCGATTTCTGCTCCAAAACTTGGTGGTATTATCCGAAACACAAAATGGATTCTAAAAGCTACAATATGCGTGGAAGCAATAGGTGCCATCTTATTAGGTATACGCTTCTTACCTCGCTTTGGACTTGTCAAAGGCCTATGGTATTCCATATTCCATTCCATCTCTGCCTTTTGTAACGCAGGCTTTGATCTAATGGGAACAAACCAAGCCTACTCATCTCTAACAGGATATGCCGGCGATATTTTAGTATCCAACGTCATTGCTTCCCTCATCATACTTGGTGGTTTAGGCTTCTTTGTCTGGAGAGATGTTGTTCAATTCAAACATCATTTACACAAATATTCGCTACAATCCAAAGTTGTATTATTTACTACAGCAGCTCTTTTAATTATTAGTACACTCTATTTCTTTATCAATGACTTTAGCCATTGGAATATGAGTCTAGCCGATCAAATCAACGTTTCCATTTTCCAAGCCGTATCCCCAAGAACAGCCGGCTTTAATACAATTGATTTAAACAAAATGAATCAAAGCAGCATCTTCTTTATGACACTATTAATGTTGATAGGAGGAAGTCCACAAGGTACGGCCGGAGGTTTTAAAACAACAACACTAGCCGTATTGATTCTAAGTATTCGTGCTGTATTCAATCATAAACAAAATCCACAATGTTTTGGAAGAAGAATTTCCATGGACACATTAAATAATGCCACAGCCTTATTTATGTTATTTATGGTATTATTCTTTACAGGAGCATTCCTTATTTCGGCCTTCGATCAATTACCAATTCTAGAAGCCCTATTTGAAGCAGCCTCTGCCATTGGTACTGTTGGACTTACTTTAGGAATCACACCTACACTATCAAGTGCATCCCACTGTATTTTAATATTCTTGATGTTCTTTGGAAGAGTTGGAGGATTAACTTTACTTTTAGCCATTTCTAAACATCAAGTTGTCGCAAACGCAAATTTACCACAAGAAAATATCACAATTGGATAACAGGAGGAAATTATGAAATCTGTATTAATTATTGGTATGGGACGTTTTGGACGTCACATGGCACAAAAACTATATGATTTAGGACATGACGTTTTGGCCATTGATAAAAATGAAGAAAAAATCAACAAAGTCCTTTCTTATGTCACAAATGCACAAATTGGAGATTCAACCGACGAAAGCTTTATTGATTCACTAGGCGTGTCGAACTTCGATCTTTGCGTTGTAGCCATTGGAGATGATTTTCAAAGCTCTCTAGAAACAACGGCCCTACTAAAAGATCATGGTGCTAAACTTGTAGTTGCCAGAGCCGTGCGTGATGTACACGCAAAATTCTTATTGCGCAATGGAGCCGATGAAGTTGTATATCCTGAAAAACAAATTGGTAACTGGGCTGCCGTACGTTTTTCAAGTGAAAATATCTTTGACTACGTACAACTAACCCCTGAATATTCCATTTATGAAATTGCCGTACCTACCGCTTGGATTGGTAAAACCATGTTAGAACTTGATATTCGTAGAAAATACCATATCAACATTCTAGCTACAAAAATCAATGGAATTCTAGACCCACTACCTAGTGCTGAACATACTTTCCAGGAATCCGAAAACATTCTGATTCTTGCACAAAATTCAGACGTACAAAAATTCCTTCGTTTTTAATGAAATCTTAACATGACGCCTCATTCTTTAACACCGTTTGAACATTGAAAATTCTACAATAAAGGTGTAAGAAAGAGGCGATTATTTATGTTAGGAATTTTATCAGTAGGATCCGTAATCTACATTTCTTTCTTAGTCCCACGACTTTTAAATCACATTTTAAACATTACACACCATTAATGTATGCCACGAGCATACCAATTATCCCCAATTCTAAGGTATATATATACTTAAGAAAGGGGATTTTTATTATGAGAACTTGGAAATTAATCAGTGGAATCATTTCCATTGTATTAAGTGTATTTGTCGTATTCCAAAGCATGATGGCAGGCCTTGCCAATGCACTAGAAGCCAACGAACAATCAAGTGGAAGCGCAGGACTTGTCGTTAGTATATGCATGCTTTGTGGAGGAATTGTATCCATTGTATCTAGAAAAAACAATTCAAAAGGAACCAACATTGCACTTATTATTCTATTTGGTTTAGCTACACTCACAGGCTTTGTACTTGCAGGAAACTACTCTGATCTATACATATGGTCAGCATGGTGCTTGATCAATGCAGTACTCGCAATCATCTCATTAAGAAAAGGTATCAGAAATTAAAACTGATGCCTTTTTAAAACCCCTTTACTTATCAAGTAAATAGTTATTTTTGCACATTTTTCCGCACTTTTTAGTATTAATTTAACACATTTTTCCTGACTTTTTAGTATTGTTTTTACACATTTTTCCGATGTTTTTAGTATCTATTTTGCACATTTTTTCTCTATATCAAAAAAGACAGCAATTAAGCTGCCTATCTTACCATATCACGAGTAATGTCTTTTAAACTTTTAGCCCCACACATCTCCATAGTATCTTGAAGTTCACTACCAAGTTTATCCACTAAGACTTGAATACCCTCTTCTTTTGCGCCATAAATCGCATTCACAAATGGACGAGCTACAATGACGGCATCTGCACCTAATGCCAAAGCCTTAAAGATGTCGACACCATTACGAAGCCCTCCATCGACAAAGATTTTCATACTGCCATCAACAGCCTTAACAATCTCTTCAAGCACTTCAGCTGTTGCAGGAGTCTGATCTTGAACTCGACCACCATGATTAGAAACAACAATTGCACTAGCGCCTGCTTCTTTTGCCTTTAAAGCACCCTTCACACTCATAACACCCTTCACAATAAATGGTACTGGTGTTTTAGAAATGATTGCCTTTAATTGCTCCGTATTCATTCTTCCTGCAGGAGGCTGACACCCCTTTAAGAAAGGAAGTCCAGCTGCATCTACATCCATAGCTACCGCAAAAGCGTTACTATCTAAGGCTAGATTTAGCTTTTCCAAATACGTTTCTAAACTCCAAGGCTTCACTGTAGGAATACCATGTCCATGATTTTCTTTAATAATGCGCGTCGCATTTTCCATAATACTCGGATCTTTTCCATCTCCAGTAAACGCACAAATCCCTGCATCCATACAACCTCTAACTAAGATATCATTATAGCTATTGTCATCATATGCATCTGAATAGTGCATGCTGACGGCTCCTACAGGACCTGCAAAAATAGGATATTTAAATGTCTTGCCAAACAATTCAAGCTCTGTACTTACAGGTGTATTGTCTGTAATTGTATCCATATTCACACGAATATTTTTCCAAGCATCATAGTTACGCATCGCAACATCCCCAATACCTTTAGCACCAGGACCTGGAATCGTATTTCGACATGCCTTTCCATCACACACTAAACAAGACTTACATAGTTTTGTTCCCATCACACCACGACTTTTTTCCATCAATTCCTTATAATCCATAATCATTCCTCCATTAAATTCGCAATAACTAAGCCTAATACTCCGGCTACTAGCTTCACAACCACAAACCAAGTTACACTTGCAGGATTGACTGAGGCAATAAAACCGAGTTGTCCACCAAACACAAAAGCTCCACTCAATGAAAAGGCAGCATTTAAAATCTTACCCTTTTTATTCATTTTACTCAATAATGGCAACATCGCAATACTTGTTCCAAAAGATAAGATAATTCCCATCACTGAATATTTATCAATATTTAGTATTTGTCCAACTCTTTCAATTTGGCTTGAAAACTTTCTTAATACAATTTCACAAAATACTAAAGAACCACACACAATGATACTCATTTGAAATACAATACGTAGTGCTTCATTGATCAATGTCGCATTGGTGAAGTTCATATTGAAAAAGAAAGTCAAACAAACTAGGAAAAAGAAAATATATCCTACAATTTGTACAAGCTTCGAAAACAAAGTTAAAATCACAATTAATGTTTTAAATGATATAAAGAATAAACCAATCAAAATTGCACAAATAAAAATAACAGGTAAAAATGAAATGATAAAATGATCTATTTTCAAAAAGAAACCCGTCACAATCAAAACAGGTAATAACCCAACAATACCATACACAACCCCTTTTAAATAGTGGCTCAAATCATCTTTATCCAGTTCATTCAAAAAGATTGGCAATTGAAAACTAATCAAGCACCCCAAAGTAGATGTTAATAATACCCCACAAAAGATAAATACACTTTCAGATTGTGTCATCGATTCCACAATGAAATATCCACCAAGATCTGGTGCCAACAAGCTCGAAATAATCATTTCTTTATTTTCAAATAGAGTGGCATGACCATTTAGAAAGGCAATCGCAATACAATAAAAGCCTCCTACACTCATCATAAAATCACCCATTGTGATGATGCCTCGATCAAAAGAAGCAGCTAGTCCAAGTCTATTCTTAAACATCTTGTCAAATAAGCCTAAAGCGGCAAAACATAATAAAATAAAAATAATCGGATTCATGACTTCATTCTATTATAAGAAAGAAAAAAAGTCGAAGAAAATTTCTTCGACTAATGTGCGTTACTTGCCGCAACTTTTACTCTAGACCACAAATCCGCAATGATCTTACGTGTTGTTTCATCATATTGGAACACTTCATCCTTATCATAACCAGCACGAGGTGTATATGCGTTGATACCATCGTATTCTCCACCTTTGCCACCAAGCTCTTCCATAACCTCTTTATTTGGTGAAGTATATCCAACATAACTAGAATTATCCATAGCTGCATCATAGCTTGTAATATAACGAATAAACTCATTCGCAAGCTTAGGATTCTTCGCATTTTTAGGAATAACCATCGCATCTGACCATAAGTTTGTTCCACTCTTTGGCATATAGAATCCCATATTTTCATTTTCAGACATGACATAAGCCGCATCTCCAGAATAAATAAGCCCTAAAGCCTTTCTAGCCTGTGCCATATTATCAATAATTTCATCTGTTACAATTTCTGGATCCATTGTCTGAACACACTGAATCAACCAGTTATATGCAGCATTCAATTCATCCTGACTTGTTGTATTCATTGAATATCCTAGTGCCTTTAATGCCATCATGAATGAATCTCTTTCAGAATCATATAGATAGATATCTCCCTTAAATTTCTGATCTAAGAAAATATCCCATCCATCTTTTTCCAAATCTTCTTCGGATACCTTTGTCTTATCATATACTATACCAACAGTACCCCAGAAATAAGGAATTGAATATTCATTCTTTGGATCATATGGAAGACCTTTGATTGCATCCGCCAATTCACCTAAACATTCTTTGCGAGTTTCAGGCTCTAATTTTTGAAGCATCTTTTCCTGCATCATTCTTTGAATCATATAATCACTAGGAACTAATACATCATATGCATCCCCATTAGCAACCTTGATATACATCTGTTCGTTTGAATCAAAGTTATCCATAACGACCTTAGCCCCTGTCAACTCTTCAAATCCAGAAATGATATTTTCACCTGTATATTCACCCCAGTTATATACATGTAAAGTTTGTCCTGCATAAGGCTGAGAACCAGCTGATTTATTCAAGCCAAATAAAGAAGCTACTAAGCCAACCACTACAACACCTGCAACAGCCCATTTCCAAGGTTTGTTCTGTTTTGAAGGACTTGTCTTTTTACGAATAATTGGCAAAATATTCACAATTGTTAGTGTAATTGTGATTAACAAGACAACCAATGTACTGATCGCATTTACACTTGGATTAATACGCTTAGACATTGTATACACCATAATACTCAAGTTCTTTACACCTTGACCCGTTACGAAATATGAAATAACGAAATCATCAAACGACATTGTGAACGCAATCAAAGCACCCGAAACAATACCTGGCATAATTTGTGGCACAATAACTTTCACCAAAGCCTGCCAAGGAGTAGCGCCTAGATCCATTGCAGCATCTGCCAAGTTTGGATCTAATGATTTGATCTTAGGCATAATACTCAAAATAACATATGGAATACAGAAAGCAATATGTGCTAATAATAATGTCACAAATCCCTTTTCAATTTGGAAAGTAATAAATAGAAGCATCAATCCAATGGCTGTGACGATTTCAGGGTTCATGATTGGAAAATCATTGACCTGACTCACAAAAGCACGCAATACTTTCTTTGATTTTGACAAACCAATTGCCGTAATCGTACCAATGATCGTAGAAATAATTGTCGCCAATAAGGCAATAATAATTGTGACATACAAAGATTCCATCATACCATGGTTTTTAAGCATAGCCTCATACCAACGTAATGAGAAACCTGTAAAGTGTGTTAATGATTTTGAACTATTGAAGGAAAAAATAATCATGAATAATATTGGTGCATAAAAGAACACCAATAATAAAGCCATGCCTACTTTACCTAATACTCTCTTATCTTTCGACATGTCTATTTTTCCTCCTTATTACGCTCTTCAAGTTTTCTTACAAGCATCATTAGAAGCATCATGATCATAGCCATGATCATTGAGATAGCTGAACCAAAGTTCCATTCTCCTACAGTAATGAATTGATTTTCAATGACGTTACCAATCAAGAAGAATTGTCCTCCACCCAATAATTTAGGAATGAAGAATGAACTTACGGCAGGTAAGAACACTAATGTGATACCTGAAACTACGCCCGGTAATGAAAGTGGGAAAATAACCTTCCAGAACGTCTGGAATTTATTAGCACCCAAATCCTGAGCCGCTTCTAATAAAGATTTGTCCATCTTCGTTAAAGCCGTGTTGATCTGCAGAATCATAAATGGCAAGAAGTTATACACCATACCAATCAATACAGCAGCTTCTGTATATAAAAGTTCTGTATGAATGCCAAACAAGCCTAAAAAGCTACTAATAATTCCATCGCTTGATAAAATACCAATCCATGCATATGTTCTTACAAGCATGTTGATCCATGTAGGAAGAGTAATCGCAAGAACTAAGATTTGTTGAACTTTAGGACTATTCTTAGAAATAAAGTATGCGATTGGATACCCAATCAACAAACAAATAACGGTTGTCTTAATGGCAATCCATAAAGAACGCCATAAAATCAACAAGAAATCTTTGTCTGTAAAGAAACGAACATAGTTATCTAATGTAAGCTTAAAGTGCACAATACTGTTGCCTTGCTGAATGATTGAATAAAACGCAATCAGCAACATCGGAAGCAACAACATGATACATGCCCACACAATATAAGGGATTGCTAATTGTTGAAATTTTTTCATTTCCTAGAATCCCATTTTCTCCATGACATGGATATCTTCCGCAAAGAAAGTAAGTCCGACCTCTTTTCCTTCCTCTACATAATCTGTTGTATGAATCTTGAATTCACGACCCGTCGTCCAGAAAGTAACCTTATAAACACCTTCCGTAATTGTTTCAGGATCAAAATCATAATCTACATCTAGATCCACTGTTTCATTTTCATCATCCAACTTCCATCCCTGTGCATTTGCCCAAGTCTTCAAATCCGTATCGATAGCCATGGATTCCTTGATTTCATCGACTGTTTTAAAGAAGTTAAATGCAGATACAGCTTCATTGGCCTTCTTGTTTTCAACAACTCTTTGATCCACAACCCAAATCTTACGCGTGATCGAAGTTTTATTGTTTGTTGAGAAAGTAACAGTATATTCTCCTACTTCCTGTTTTAAATCTGTATCAATATCATGAATTGAAATAAACTCATCTGTTTCAGGATTCCATGCCTGTGCATCGGCACGCGCAATGATTTCTTTATCATCAATATCTTTCATATCTTCTAAGTCTAGATAGAAGTCGTTGGCAGAAATCTTTTCTTTTCCATCCTCACTAGTAATCGCATAGTTCTTGTTTACGTGCATATTTACCGTAACATGCGTACCAGGAACCGTTTCCACCATGATTTCATAGTGAACACCCTTAAATAGTACGCTCTCAACTTCACCAGTCATCTTGCCATCTTTCACATCCACAATATCAATATCTTCTGGACGAATCACGACATCAACTGGTTCATTTTCTTTATATCCAACATCGACACAATCAAATGTAATATCATCAAAACGTACTTTCTTATCGCAAACCATACGTGCTGGGATAATATTACTTTCTCCAATAAACTTCGCAACATATTGGTTTACTGGCTCATTATAAATGTCTTCAGGACTACCAACCTGTTGAATTTCGCCATCCTTCATGATAACGATCTTATCTGACATTGTTAGGGCTTCTTCCTGATCGTGCGTAACGAAAATAAATGTGATTCCTACTTCTTGTTGAATCTTCTTCAATTCATACTGCATCTCTTTACGAAGCTTTAAATCCAACGCACTCAAAGGTTCATCCAACAATAATACACTTGGCTCATTCACTAAGGCACGCGCAATCGCAACACGCTGTTGCTGACCACCTGATAGTAAAGTAACATCTTTATTTTCAAATCCTTCAAGACCAATCAACTTCAACATTTTCATGACCTTTTGATCAATAACGTCCTTACTCATCTTTTTGATTTTCAATCCAAACGCAATATTATCATACACATTCATATGAGGGAATAGTGCATACTTTTGGAAAACTGTATTCAACTCACGCTTATAGGCTGGCACTTCACAAATATCTTCTCCATTTAAGATAACCTGTCCTTCGCTAGGCTCTAAAAAGCCACCTAAAATACGTAATAAAGTTGTTTTTCCACAACCACTAGGCCCTAATAGTGTGACAAACTCATTTTCATATATATCTAAATCAATACCCTTTAATACAACTTGGCCATCAAACTCTTTTACGATGTGGCGAAATTGAATTAATTTATTCTTTTCCTGTTCCATGTATGTTCTCTCTCCTTGTCAATTAAAATACAGGCGGTGTAGATACCCATAACACTTTGGCATCTGCACTCGATACGTTTTCTAAATAATGCCCTTCCTTACCTGTAATATAGAAGGTTTCTTTTGATTTAACTTTTAACCTTTTATTACCAACAACTAAAACAATACTGCCCTTTAAAACATAGCCAAATTCCTCACCCTCATGAGCCTTGACTTCCTGTGACTTTGCGCCCGGTTTTAAAGTCAATAAAAGAGGTTCCATCTGATTCTTTTGGGCATTGGGAATAATATATTCCGTAACCAAATCTTCTTGTTCATTCACAAAAAAATCCTGCGTATGGAAAACAATCTGCTCTTCCTTGCTTGATTGAAAGAAATCAGCCAAATTGGTACCTAAAGCTTCCAATATATTTTCCAATGCAGAAATATTTGGACTTGTTAAGTCGCGCTCTAACTGAGATAAAAAGCCTTTCGTTAATTCACTACGATTCGCAAGTTCTTCCAAAGTCAACCCATTCTGGGTTCGAAGCTCTTTTAGTTTTTTGCCTATTTTCATTCAATCACCCCTAATTTGTTTTTTATACTAAACTTTTTGTTTCATTAAAAGAACAAATCTATTATATAGGAAACCATCAATTATGCAAGAAAAAAAGAGCATTTTTTCATGCTCCTACATTAAATTTATTTTACGGTTTCAGATTTCTTAAACGATACAATACACAATTTGTCATTACTGCCAAATATAAAGCCTCACTCATACCTTGCGTCTGTAAAGTCAATGGATAATCATCGCGAATCATAAAGTCCATACTGATGTTTGTTCTTTGTGATATTTTTAAGATCTTATCCACATTGATCTGCCCCTCATCCCAATACTTAGCGGTATTCCTTGATACCTCCATATACTTACCAAAATTTGTTTGAGATAAAGAAAAGACAACTTCCCGTATAAAGCGCATGCGATCGCCCATATCATTCTTTAAATTATATTCAATTTCTTTAAATTTCGAACTTCTTTTAATATCCGTAAATAGTTCGGGATGAATCAATTTCATAATGTCCTGAACCTGATCATTTGTTAAGCCATCCAAATTAATTGGTTGATTAAACATATGCTTAAAGAAAATCGAATCAATGGATTGATGATTATAATCCGCAAGAATGAGCACAATACATGGTTGTGTACGATTCTCAGAATGAATTTGCCTTCTAAAGTTAGGCAAAGACATATGGGCCGCTTTGGCAACTTCTTCTTCTGAAATATTATTATCTTCAATAAATTGCACAATTTGTCTCATAAAAAAACACCTCCACGTTTAACATAGAGATGTTTTAAGTATTTGTACTCGACCGAAATTCGAAAATCGGTCGATGAAGACAAATTTTTATGCTTTTGTCGTATTTTCGTTTTGAATATTCTTAATAATGTCCGTTAAATCCGCTTCATTGATAGCGCCATCATAGAAATCATTCAACGTTTCAATCAGACCCTTATCATCTGGTAAAACCGTTTCAAACACTTCTTTCATGTGTGCAGCCTCTTGGCTTGAACCTGCATACTTAACCGTCGCATGGATCATAGATGTATAGATGACATTCACCAACATTAAATGATATTTATTATTGTAACCCTCATTACGATTATCAATTACTGTATGGGTATTAATTAAAGCTGTTCCTTGATATTGAGCTAAAGTAGGAAACTCTAAATAAAGCCCTTTTATTGTCTTGTATGTCATTAATTTCAATGCATATATACACGCAAATTGTTCTAAATCGCCTAACATACGTAAATGATCATCACTGTCTAGAACCTTTTTAAAGTTAATGTCTAGTAATCTTGCCAAAACATCACTCACACATTCAAGATTGGTCTTACAAACCACTTCCTGACGACCCTCTAAATCCGTTGTGATTACGAATAAATCACCTTCGCAATCATAAAATATATTATCTGGATGTCTTAAATTCACCATACAATCACCTTTTAACGAATAAAATTCGTACCCTTTCTAATCTCTTTTTCAGGCAAACCATACGCCTCTTTACCTAAGGCAATACTTTTCATCAAGAATGTCATATTACGAGCTAGAGCACGCATCGTTTGTTTACCCTCTTCATCTTGCTCGGCTTCTTGTGCATTATTTCCATGAATCGAATTCCAATATTGACTCGACACAACGGGCATTCCACTAATTGTAAAATACTTATTTAATTCATCAAAAGTAGCACTTGCTCCACCTCGACGACAAGAAACAACACTTGCGCCTACTTTCATGGTCTTATCAAATCGAGCACAATAGAACAAGCGATCTAATACCGCAACGAGTGTCGCATTAGCACTGGCATAATATACAGGACTAGAAACTACCAATCCATCCGCTTCTTCAAATTTTGGCAACAATTCATTGACAATATCATCATATACACACTTACCAAGTTTTGTACAAGCACCACAAGCCATACAACCACGAACCGCTACGTTTCCCACTTGTACAATTTCGGTTTCAACACCATTTTCTTTAAATATAGCTTCCATTTCACGCAAAGCCAAATCATTCACTCCACTGTCATGTGGACTCCCATTCAACATTAAGACTTTCATATTTTTCCTCCGAAAAAACCTATCTCTATTTTATCATTTGCGTCAACATGATAAAATAATGCTTATGAAACGAATAGTAACTGGAATATTAGCACATGTCGATGCAGGAAAAACCACTTGTATTGAAAGTATGCTTTATACATCAAAAACAATCCGAAAATTAGGTCGTGTCGACCATCAAGATGCCTATTTGGATTATGATAATCAAGAAAGAGAAAGAGGCATCACGATTTATTCAAAGGAAGCTCACTTTCATTGGAAAGATAGCGAAATCTATTTGATTGATACACCAGGCCATGTTGATTTTTCAAGTGAAATGGAAAGAAGTCTTCAAGTATTAGATTTAGCCATTCTTTTGATCAATGGACAAGATGGCATTCAATCGCACACTTCTACCATTTGGAAATGCTTAAAGCACTACAAGATTCCTACATTGATTTTTATTAATAAGATGGACATTAGCTATAAGACAAAAGAAGAACTTATGAATGATCTTAAAACACATTTTTCATCCAACTGCATTGATTTTAAATCAAAAGAAGCTGAAGATGAACTATCCATGTTGAATGAAGATATCATGAATCACTATTTAGAAACAGAAACCATTGATACTTCACTTCTTCAACAAGCTATCTTTAAAAGAGAATGCTTCCCTGTATTCTTTGGTTCGGCCTTAAAAATTCAAGGCATTGAAGATTTAATGGATGCGATCATCGATTTATCTTTTATCCAAGATTATCCCGAAGATTTTGGTGCTCGCGTATACAAGATTTCAAGTGATGACCAAGGCAATCGTTTAACCCACGTAAAGATTACGGGTGGTACATTAAATGCCAAAGATAAAGTTGGAGCAGATGAAAAGGTAGACCAAATTCGTTTGTATAATGGAAAACAATATGAAATGGTACAAACCGCCTATCCAGGAATGATTTGTGCACTAAAAGGATTAAACAATTATGAAGTAGGCCAAGGCTTAGGATTTGAGTCCGACACGACAAAACCACTATTAAATGCCTATATGAATTATCAATTATTACTTCCCGAAGGTGTAGATGCGCTTACTATGATGCGCTACTGCAGTGTACTTGCCCAAGAAGATCCACAACTCCAAATTGAATATGATGAGCAGACGAAACAAATCTTTTTAAGGCTGATGGGATCTATTCAAATGGAAATTCTTCAAAAAGAAATTGAAAGAAGATCTAAAGTTAAAGTTGGTTTTACAACTGGTAAAGTCTTATTTAAAGAAACCATTCAAAATACCGTTATTGGAGTCGGCCACTTTGAGCCTTTAAGACACTATGCCGAAGTGCACTTAAAACTTGAACCATTACCTAGAGGTAAAGGACTTGTGTTCGAATCGAACTGTTCCAACGATGATTTGGCTTTAAACTGGCAAAATCTGATTTTGACACATTTAAAAGAGAAACAACACAAAGGTGTATTAACTGGATCACCCATTACCGATATAAAAATCACTTTAGTAGCGGGTAAAGCCCATTTAAAACATACAGAAGGTGGAGATTTTAGACAAGCTACGTATCGTGCTATAAGACAAGGTCTAAAAGAAGCCGAGTCTGTATTATTAGAACCTTATTATAGTTTTGAATTGATTGTTGAAAATCAATATGTTTCAAAGGCTTTGTTTGACTTAGAAAACAAGCATTGTACATTTAAAATTGAAGAAGACCTAAACAACCTTGTTCACATCAAAGGAACGGGACCTGTACGTGAGTTGATGGACTATCAAAAGGATGTCATTGCGTACACAAAGGGGAAAGGTCAATTTATTTGTGAGTTAGAAGATTATCATGCATGTTTTGATCAAGAAAAGATTGTTGAAGAAACAAAGTATGATAGTGAAGCCGATTTAAACAATCCAACCGGATCTATTTTCTGCGAACATGGAGCAGGTTATTTTGTGCCTTGGGATGAAGTCAAAGAACATATGCACATTCAAATCAAGGAAGCAAGCTCTACTTCGTATGCTTCTTATGTGAAACATACAGTTCGTGAAGAAGAATTAAAGAAAATATTTAATTCACTTGGTGGAAACAATAAGAAAGCTGAAAAGCCAATCAAGAAAAAAGCAAAGGTCGATATGAATTTAAATCAGATTCATGTCGAAGATAAAAAGCCAGAATGTTTAATGATCGATGGCTACAATATGATTTATGACTGGCAAGATTTAAAAGATATTGCCAAAGTAAACATTGAATCTGCTCGTGACGAATTGATCAATCGAATCTCGAATTATCAAGGATATAAACGCATTAAAGTTATCTTAGTATTTGATGGATATCGCGTCAAAAACAATGTAGGTTCACATTTTAACCAAGGAAATCTAGATATTATTTATACGAGATACAACCAGACTGCGGACAGCTATATTGAAAAGGCTGTACATGATTTAAAGAAGAAATATGAATTATCCGTTGCGACAAGTGATGGCTTGATTCAAAATGCGATTTTGGCCAATGGCGCAAAAAGAATCTCAGCTCGTGAGCTTGAGATTGCCGTAAAAAACGTAAACAAACGAGCACTTTCGTACTTAAAGAAATAGTTTATGATATAATAGCGAAAAAGATGGAGGAATTTGATTTATGACAAGAAAGATTGCCATTATTGGAGCCGGTCCTGCTGGCTATACATTAGCTCAAGAATTAGTTAAAACCGAAGATGATTACCAAATCGAAATTTTTGATAAGGAAGCTGAAATTGGTGGAGCCATTTATACAGGTATTCCTGGATATCGTATGCCAAAAGCATTCTTAGAAAAAGCCTATAACGGATTGGTTGAAGCCGGTGTTACATTCCATTTTAATACTTTTGTAGACCAAACTATGTTTAAAGAACTACAAGCAAACTATGATTATGTGGTTGTAGCGATTGGTGCCCAAATTGAAAATACTTTTGGTTTTGAAACAGGTAATGGTGTTGTTGCCGGATTAACATTACTTTATGATTTAAATATCAACCACAAACAAGAAGACTTTAAAAAATATAAAAAGGCCATTGTTTGGGGTGGTGGAAATGTTGCGATGGATTGTGCAAGATCATTAGTTCGTATCATTGATGATGTCACAATCGTATATCGTAGATCTTTACAGGAAATGCCTGCAAGTCCTGCAGAAATCAAAGCTTGTGAAAAAGAAGGCGTTAAGATTGCGTTCTTAAATAACATCAAAGACATTTTAAAAGATGAAAATGGAAATGTTTGTGGTGTTCAAGTTGCGAAGATGGAACTTGGCGAAATGGATGAATCTGGAAGAGCAAGCTGCCATGAAGTAAAAGATTCATTATTCACAATGGATTGTGATCTAGTTGCGATGGCTATTGGTCAAAAAGTAGACTTCACACCATTAAACAACGATTTAAAAACAACGGATACACACGCCTCTACATTAAATAATGTATTCATTATTGGAGATGCCTTTACAGGGCCTAAAACAATTGGTAGTGCTGTAATGGAAGGTAAAAAGATTGCCAAAGAAATCATAGGAGCGAAATAATCGTTCCTTTTTCTTTGGAAAAAAAACTACCTACACCAACTCTTGCCAAGTTTGTAGGTAGTTTTTACTACATCATAATCTCTTTTCAAATCCACCATCAATTTCTTGATCCTCGCTAATTGTCACAAAAGCCTTTGGATCAATTTCATTGACAATTTTTTTGAAGTTACGAATCTCATACTTATTGACAGCGCAAAATAAAATATACTGTTCTGTATCTGTATAAGCACCTTTACCCATCCAGTACGTTACACCACGACCTGTTCTTTCCATGATCACATTCTTCATGTTTTCTTTCTTTGTGAAAATCAATACGGTCATGTTGATATTCTGATAGTGGATACGATCACTAATAAAATAAAGAATGGCCACAAAGATAATGGAATATAGTGATGTCTGCAAATCAAAAATAAAGGCACAAATCGTAAATAGGATTGAATTAATAATAATCGATAGCTTACCAACCGAAAAGCCTGGTTTTGTCTTAGATAGACAAACTCCGGCAATATCCATACCACCACAACATCCACTGCTCTGTAAAGCAAGTCCAACTCCAATACCACACATTAAGGCTCCAAAAATACAATTTGAAAGCATATCTGGCATAATCACAATGGATTGTTTTGGCAAAATCGATAGAGTAATGGTTTGGACCACTAAACTAATGACAGTCTTGATACAAAACTCTTTATTCATGATTTTAAATCCCATAATGAACAAAGGAATATTGATCATAAAGTTAATGACACCCACCAAGTTCATGTGTCCAAGACTTGGCACCATCTTCATAATAAAATACTCAATGATTTGCGCAACACCAATGGCACCACCAAAGTTGATTCCATTAGGTGTCACAAATAAATAAATCCCTAAAGAAAGTAAGATACTTCCTACAATTAATTCAATATACTTTTCAACATATTCTCTCATTTTTTTACCCAACCTAATCTACATACATAGCTAAGTATAATGGAAGAGTAATTTTTTTGCCATGAATTCCACAATTTCCATTCGCAAATTTATATCCATAAGGAATATTTTCATTTTTCAACAATTGATCCATGGATTGTGAACGATTATTTCCTGCCTTTACTTCGACCGGAATTGCTTTTGTGTTTTGTTCAATCAAAAATTCTATTTCTAAATTCTTATTTTGGTAATAGTGAAGCGTGTGATGACTTTTCATTAAAATATCCGCTATCAGGTTTTCATATATACCACCCTTTACTGGACCCGTTAAAGTATCATCTAATATAGCTTGTTTCATTTCAAAACCATACATTGCGACCAACAAGCCTAAATCCGTTAAATACATCTTGTAGAATTTATCATTTTCATATCCGACCAAAGGGAATTGGCAGGCAGACACATTTTTACACAGCCATACAAGCCCAGCATCTCTTAACCACTCAATACTATTTTCAAATTTTCTTGCAGTAGCCTTAGATTCCACAACAGAAAACTGAAATTTTTTATTCTCTTTTGCGAGTTGCTTCGTAACCGACATGTAACAATTCTTTACCTTTGGTTTTTCAGACGATGATGCATACTTCGAAATATCGTCCATATAACTTGAAATAATTTGTTCCTGAACTTTTTGTACTTGTCCAAAATGATTTGAGTCTAAATATGTTTGCACAACAGCAGGCATTCCACCTACGACAATATACTCACGAATCAATCGCATGAATTGATTATGTATTTCCTCAGGAATTCTCTCTTTTGAATCATAATATTTTTTTAATATCTCCAACGTATTTTCACTATATCCTTTTGCCCACAAAAATTCTTCAAAATCTAAACCATACATTGTAACCGACAACTCATAGCCAACAGGTATACTCGTTACTTCCTTATAGCTAATACCTAATAAAGATCCACTTGCGACTACATCATATCTATTATCTAATGCCAAGAATTTCAATGCCGTACGCGCATTCGGGCATTCTTGAATTTCATCCAAGAAAATCAATGTATCCCCTTCAATAAATCGTATATGAGGCATCACCAATGTCATTCTCGAAAATATTTCTTCTGCTGATAATGAGTTTTCGAATATAGTCTTTAATTGTGGATTCTCGATAAAATTTATATATATATAGCTCTTATAATTATTCTTTCCAAAATAATCAATAATATATGTCTTACCAATTTGCCTTGCACCACGAACCAATAAACACTCTTGATTTTTTTCTTTTGACCACTTCAATAAAGTATTATAAAACTTTCTTCTTAACATAGGCACCTCCTAATCCCATTATATCATTTTTGCATATTTTTCGAGGATATTTTTTACTTTTATGCATATTTTTCGAGGTTATTTTAAACAAAAATGCATATTTTTCGAAGTTATTTTCGATCAACATGCATATTTTTCCTATTTATCTGTAATTTGATAGTACAAATGACGAATCGCCATAACTGGATGATACACCAACATTCTAGGTCCAGAAAAACGCATCACTTTACGTATCTGTTCTCTTTCATCTTTCTTGTAACAATGCACCTTGCATTGTGAACAAAATATCTTTGTTTCCATAAAAGGACACTTTTCAATGCGCATCTTTGCATATTCATACAAAGCCAAACACTCTGAACACAACTCTTTATCTTTATGATTCTTTCTGCAATACAAATGTATCATTTCATACACTGTACGCATTTCTTTTTCCCGCTTATCCATTAGCTGACCCTTTCAGATTCCATATGAATTATACGATCACAATGTGATAAAGTCGATTCTCGATGTGAAACAAAGACAATGGTTTTATCTTTTCTTTCTTCATAGATTGATTTTAAGATAGCCCCCTCATTTAAGCTATCCAAATTACTTGTTGGCTCATCCAATAAAACAAGTTTCGCATCATGTAAAAACATACGCGCAAGACCCATTCTTTGTCTTTCTCCACCGGATAATGAACCACCCAATTCTTCCACCATAGTTTTATAGCCATTTGGCAACGACTGAATATACTCATGAATATTCGCCTTCTTACAAGCCATTTCAATTTCTTCTACTGTCGCATCCTGCTTAGCAACTCTTAAATTATTCTCAATCGTATCATGGAAAAGAATCGTTTCCTGCGTGACATATCCTTCATTCTCTCTTAAATTGGAAGTATTTAAAGAACAAATATTCAAGCCATCTACATTGATTTCACCCTTTGATACATCCCAGAAGCGCATCAACAATTTCAACAACGTACTCTTTCCACTGCCACTCTTGCCTTGGATTCCAATGACTTCATTTTCTCGAATACTCAAATTCATATCCTTTAAAATTTGTTCTTCATCATACGCAAAATCTACATATGAAATATCTAAATTATTAAATTTAGCTTCATTACCATTTACTACTTCTTCAACCATAGGTGACTCATCCAATAGTGATATGACTCTTTGTCCAGCTCCAATGGTCTGCAATAAAGTAGAACCCAAATTCGCCAATGCGATGACAGGTCCAAAAGAAGATATTTGAAGAACACTCGATACAACAGTTGATTGAATTGAACTCTTCATAGATACATGAATCAAACATAAACCCAATGATAATAAGACAACACATAGATTCGTTAATGAAATCGTCTTAGCTTGAAAATGCTTCAATTCCTTTTCGCGTGTAGCCAAAATAGAAGTTTTCTCATTCAACCCCATTAAACGATTATCCGTATCCATATACTGCATACTTTCCTTTAAACCACGCATACTCTCTAATACATAACTATTTAGATTGGCTGCTTCTTTACGATACTCTACACCAATCTGTCTAGATTGTTTAGAAATAAAGATTGGTAAAACCACTCCCACCACAACATAAGCTAAAAGTGAATAAAGTCCATAAATCCATCCAAACTGCATTTGAATACCCACACAAACTAGACTTGTGACAAGCGCAATACAAATTGGAGAAATCGTATGTGCATAAAACACTTCCAATAGTTCAATATCCGAAGTAATCAAAGAAATTAAGCTTCCCTTATCTTTCACTTCCAGTTTTGCAGGACACAATCTTCTTAATGCCCCGAACACCTGATCACGAATACGAGCCAACAATTTAAAGGCAATATAGTGATTACATGCCTGCTCTGCATAGCGCAAGATTCCTCTTAAAAGTGCACACACAAATAATAAAACCACAATCGTATGAAAACTAAATAGTGGATCATTTACTAAGGCCATACTTGAAAGCACTGGAATAAAAATGGCACATAAAAAGCCTGCCACACCCATCAGGATGGCACAAATCATAAATCCAGTTAATGGAAATACAAGTTTTATTAAACGTGAAAATATTTGAATTGTACTCATATTAGGCACCATATCTTTCTAATTCTTTTTGCGTATTAAATAAGTCACAATACACACCATTCTTTTGAAGCAACACTTCATGTGTTCCACGCTCTACAATATTTCCATCTTTTAAACAATAGATTTGATCCGCATGGATTAGATTGGCCAGACGATGCGAAATACAAAGCACAAGCTTTTCTTTTGACAACTCATACAAGACTTCCATAATCTTATTTTCACTCTCTACATCAATATTACTTGTTGCCTCATCCATGATGTAGATTGGTGAATCCTTCAATAAAGCTCTAGCCAAAACTAAACGTTGTCTTTGTCCTCCAGATAAGTTTTTACCACCCTCTAAAATACGCATATCCAATCCACCTTGTTCATTTACAAAATCAAGGATACCCACCTTCTCTAATACACGATTCATCTCTTGTTTTGATACTTCTTTAGCCATAGCTAAATTATCTCTAAGACTTCCACTAAATAAGTAGCTTTCCAAAGAAACTAAAATCACTTATGGATAGATATTGATATCCTTGATTTCATAATTTGATAGCTTTAATTCCCCACTATAATTCGAATATTGTCCCATCAATAAAGAGGCAATCGTACTCTTACCACTGCCACTCTCACCTACAAAACCAATTAATCCTTTGTTGGCTTCAAAACAAATATCGTGCAAGACTTCTTTATCGGTATATCCAAATCGAAGATTGGATGCAGAAATCGAATAATTATTTATATTTACATTTTGTTTCTCTTTTGTTTCCATTTCTAATATCGCAAACAACTTATCACTCGCTGCCATACCATTCATCGCAATATGAAAGTAAGACCCTAACTGGCGCATAGGAATAAAGAATTCTGCAGAAATTAAAATAATGAATAGAGTCTGAAATAAATCAGTTGTGCCTCTTAACGCAAACACAATCCCCAATGCACTTCCTCCATAGGCAACCAAATCCATAACAGTAATGGAATTTAACTGCATTGTCAAAACACGCATTGTGATCTTACGAAAGTTTTCACTTTCCACATTCATCTTTTCATGATAATGACCATCGGCCTCATAAATTTTAAGCGTAGTTAACCCCTGAAGATTTTCTAGAAAACTATCCCCTAACTTCGTGTATTGTCCCCACTGACTACTCCTCACCGCAAGCAGTGAGGGTTCTTAACTGACAACATTATGCAGAAATCGTACATTATTTTCAAACTTTGGATTCCTGTCTTTCTGTTGGAGCAGTGAACTCTACAATCAAGCACTACATTTAGCACATTAGCGATTGTTTTCTGTATCTCTACATGGAAGCATAGTCAATCTCCCAATTTAACATTTATTTAATTTACTCTTATTCCACTATTCATGACTTTGATCTGATTCATTTGGATATACTCTATTGTTTCATTTTGGTTTTTATACTGGTTCTCAAATTCATGAATACACTTGTTCTTATCGATTTTGTTTGTATTTAGATCAATGCAGTACAAAAGAAAGGATGAGTATAGATCTCTTTGTACCATTGTTCCATCTTGAAGTTTATACATCCTTTGCGACAATGATTTCTTAATATATGTATCACTCGTATGATCATACTGGCTTGCCTTATAGTCATTTGGCACTTCAACATAGATTCTGAACTTCCTTTTAGCCTGACTTTGAAAATAGCCTGGACATCTATTTTTTATGGATCTTCCAAATCGTTTCTTGCGCTTTCCAGTTTTTGCACGCTTCTGCAGTTTCTTGGCATTCTTTGGTTCTGTCACAAAAACATCCCCTAAGCTTCTTAATTCATTCACATCTTCATTGATAGCTAAATGTCGATTGGTCGCATTAATTCTGCATAGCTCTGTATGTTTCGTTCTCAATTTCTTATAGCGATTCGAGTATGTCCACTTCTTCTTTCCTTTTTT
>NZ_CAKVMR010000007.1 GCF_934772795.1 uncultured Holdemanella sp. | reverse complement strand
GCCGGACTCGAACCGGCACGGTATCGCTACCGGTGGATTTTGAGTCCACTGCGTCTACCAATTTCACCACCCGGGCATTGCTTGACTATTATACCAAAAGATAGAATGCCATGCAAGGATTTTTTTAAAAAAGCCACTAAAATCTAATTCAAAAAAATGCATCCTAAACAGATGCATTATAATACGTCGCAATATCACTCTCTGAAATATAGCCACACTCAGCCATTGCCTTTAATACGGCATATTGTTTTTGTTTGGCTTGGGTAAAATGATAAACTAATTCATAATTGTTTGGCGATTGGGGAATTCCTGCCAGTAAAGAAGCCTGAGCTATGGTCAGATCTTCAGGATCTGTATCAAAATAACCATAACTTGCTTCATAGATACCTGTATAGTTATTTCCATAATTGATCACATTTACATATAAGGCAATAATTTCATTTTTTGAATAATGCTTCTCCAAATAACGAGCCACAAATAATTCTGTACTTTTACGATCCCACGTACCATCAAACATGCCATATAAGTTTTTAGCGAGTTGCTGCGTAATCGTAGAACCACCACTCTTTAATAGATCATCATCAAATTGAGATACTAATGCACGCATAAGCCCAATATAGTCGACGCCACCATGATCATAAAAACGACGATCCTCTATCGCAACCGTTGCCCTTACAAGTTCAGGTGATAGATCATCATAACCTACAAAAGTAGATCTGGATGTAACTTCACTTACCACATCATCCACAGATTGAGATTGTGTGAGTTCTAAATAACCCCAATATCCTTTGCCAAAAAAGATGCCTACAAAGGCAATAATTAAGATTAATAATAATTTAAATATAAACTTAACAAACTTTTTCATAACTACACATTAACACAAAGAAAAGAACTTGTAAAATTACAAGTCCGTAAGATTAATCCTTTAAAGTCACATGTGAATCATCTTTGAAGATTGAATTTGCCGCAATCTGACCACGCACACGAGATAATGGATATACATTTGTGTGAGGACCAATAATCGTTCCTGGACAAAGTACAGAGTTACATCCAACTTCTACATAGTCACCCATAAAGGCACCGATTTTTCTTAATCCAGTCTCAAATTCTTCAACCACATTATAATTTTCATCTTTTCTTCTTAAGATGATATTGTCACGAGCACTCTTTAAATTACTAGTGATACCACCAGCACCCAAGTGAGAATGATATCCAAGAATACTATCTCCAACATAGTTATAGTGAGGTGTTTCTACATTATCAAATAAAATGCAGTTCTTTAATTCCACACTATTTCCAACCACACAATTAGCTCCTACTAAAGCACTTCCGCGCACAAAAGCACAATGACGAACCTCTGTTTCAGGACCAATGATACATGGAGCTCCTAGATATGCACTTTCAAAGACATGGGCACTCTTGTGTACCCATACATGCTCTTTAACTTCCACATAATCTTCTCCTAGGTTTTTACCTAGTTCTAAAATCAATTCTTTGATTCCTGACAAAGCTTGCCAAGGATATTCAAACTGTGCTAAATAATCCTTTGCCAAAGTATGATCTAAATCATATAATTCACTTATTTTGTACATAATTACTTTCCCTCTTTCTTACCACTCAGGCTCAAATTTAAATTCAACCTGAACGTTATTTTCATTTATATCTAAAATCGCATAGCTACATGGCTTACCATCTCTTGAATGCGATAAAGATCCTGGATTCAATAACACAACCCCATCGACTTTATCCAAATAAGATACGTGTGTATGGCCAAAACATACTATGTCACACCCTAACTCTTTAGCGCGATTTGCCATTTGTTCGTACCTTGAAAAATAAGAAAAGCGATGCGAATGCGTTACATAAATTTGATGTTTACCAATCGGTATGATTCTTTCATTCTCAAAACGACCAAAATAATCATTGTTTCCACGCACAATAATATAACCCGGATAATTCATCGGATCATCCTCTAAGTCACCACAATGAATAAACAATTTCGCATCCGGATGTTTTTCCTGGATCGTTTTTAATATATCGTTTCTTCCATGAGAATCACTCACAACAACTATTTTCATAAAATCTTTTACTCCAATTCATCCGGAAATGACATTTGTTCCATGCCCTTACCACTATCATGCATTAATTTTGCGGTTTTTTCACCCACATACCGAAGCATAAAAGGCTGATACCAATGTCCCGTCTTCTTTTCCTGCTCTTGTTGGTAACGAACCACAAAACCATAACGATACGCATTTTCTTCAAGCCATTCCATACGCTTCTTACTTTCTTCAGACAATTCTTCTTCGACTTTTGAATAATCATATTCATCATCGACATATTGCTTACAAAGATTGATCCATTCATCCTGCCCCTCTAATACGATCGTATACCCGAGTTGCTGCTCATTTTTACCGGCACTAAACATATAGTGGTCAACACCCTCATATTCTTTGGATGCATTGACATATTGATCTAGAATTTGTTCATAATTCAAATATCCACTGATCAAATTCAAATGATCCTGTCCATCCATAACCGACGCATACGAATCTAACATATTCGTTAGATCTTCGACCATGCATGTTTGGACAAAAACAGTATTAAATGTCGTAATCTTTTCTGGTATATACTTATATACCGTATTCTCCTGATTTAATATGACATATGGATTGGTTGGATCGGCAATCAATCTTAAATCTGAATATAATACAGCCTCATTTTCATAGAATGTCGTTAAATCGATATATGAATAGTGCATCAACAATTGTTTTAAAGAATCATACGAAAAATTCTTTCGAAAACGATTCACAAAATTGACGATATATTCATTATCCGCATCCTGCGTTTCTTTGGCTTCTTTATAATATAACGTGTTTTTCAAATTGAAATCTTTCAACTCAATAAAATCCATAAATTTATCCGGCGTAATATGTTGATTCACCAAATAATCAATATCATCACTATCTAGATATTTTAATAAAACATCACGATTTTCATCGGTTGTATAAGGATATCGAGCTAAAGGATCATACGATTTATCCATTGTATATAGACAATATAGGCCTACCGCTAGACAAACCACAATCAATAGAACACGTGCTCGCAATTCTTTTTTACTAATCAAAATAAGTACCTCACGCACCCCATTATACTAGACTATTAATTCTCATGCAAACGAGCATATAGAATCTTAGCCACATCTTCAGGAATCACTTCACTCAACTCGTCTACACTTGCCTGTCGCATTTGTTTCATACTCTTGAAATGCTTCAACAATTCCTTTTTACGCTTAGGACCAATACCACTCACCGTATCCAATACAGATTTTGTCATAGACTGATCACGAAGCTTTCTATGATATGTAATCGCAAAGCGATGCACCTCATCCTGCATACGAGTTAATAAGAAGAATAAGCTCGACTTAGAATCAATTGGAATCTCATTTAAATTCACATCCATCAAAGCTCTTGTCGCATGCTTATCATCCTTTACTAAACCAGCCACTCTTAAATCAAGCTGCAACATATCTATAATTTCTTTGGCCGCCGCAATTTGTGCAGCACCACCATCCACCAATAATAAATCGGGCATCGGTAAATGTTCTTTCAACAAGCGAAAATATCGTCGATAAATGACTTCTTTCATGCTGTCCACATCACTTCGATATCCATCTAATTTATAATGGCGATACGAATTCTTATCGGGCAAGCCATCCTTAAAGACAACCAAACCACTGACATTAAACGTACCTTGAATGTGAGAGTTATCAAACATTTCTACCGTATGAATATCCGCATTAAATATTTTTGACAACATTTCATTGGCCTGACGCAACTCATTATCCTTACGAAATACAAGCTTAAACTTCTGTTCATGGGCTTCCTTGGCATTTTTATAGACTAAATCAATCAATTTCTTCTTTTCCCCACGAATTGGAATATGCACATTTGTATTTAAAGCTTCCTTTAAAACATCCACCGGCGTTCCAGATGGCACCAAGATTTCTTTTGGCACTACATTCTTTTCATAATACTGCATGATAAAGCTAGTAAAGGCATCCATCTCATCTTCATACAATGGCGTAATCGACATATTTCTTTCCAACAATTTCCCTTGACGAATAAAGAACCCTTGAAAAGAAATGTATCCCGAATCCACATAATATCCAAACACATCACGATTCGCACGATCTTTAAAGTCAATCGTTTGTTTTTCAATCACATGCTCTAACGCTTGGATCGTATTATAGATTTCCTGCGCCTTTTCAAACTGCAAGTTTTCACTGGCCTCCATCATTTTTGCCTGCAAAGAATCCATGACCTCTTTAGTGTCTCCCTGCAAAAATTTCTTTATCTTTTTACGTATCTTTTCATTTTCCTTAGGATCCACCTCATTTATACAAGGACCTAGACATTGGTGCATATGATAGTACAAACATGGCGTATCCGGAATATGACGACATTTACGTACGCAAAAGATCTGATTGATCAATCTCACGATTTCATAAGCCGATTGACTACTTGGATAAGGACCAAAATACTCACTCTTTTTATTCTTGATATTACGTGTTGTACGCACCACAAAATTATTCTCTTTTGTGATCTCAATATATGGATATGTCTTATCATCCATAAACATGATGTTGTAAGGTGGCGTATGCTTTTTAATTAAATTGATCTCTAATAATAAAGCCTCTTTTTCACTGCCCGTCACAATAAATTCAAAATCACGAATATGCGACACTAAACGCGTCGTTTTATTGTTGTGGGTACCATGAAAATAAGAACGCACACGATTCTTTAATACTTTGGCCTTTCCCACATACAATATATTCTGATTTTCATCTTTCATGATGTAACAACCAGGAGAATCTGGAAGTAAGGCTAATTTATCTTGTAGATGTTTAGAAACACTCATTTTATCCCCTACTTTAATATAACAATCGTAGCCCCAAGTCCACCTTCACTTGGACCGGCACTGTTAAATTTAGAAACATTCGGCTGTTTCTTTAAATCCTTCCAAACAGCTGTACGCAAAGCACCCGTACCCATACCATGAATGATGCGTACTTGTTTAATGTGTTTCACAACAGCTTGATCTAAATATTTATCTAAAGCGGCAATTCCTTCTTCAACACGCATTCCAATTAGATTTAATTCTAAAGGAAAACGACTGGATAACGATTCTACATGCGCTTTATAACTTGTTTTTTGGATTTGTGGCTTATGCATAGGCTCCAACTTTGAAATCTTCACCTTCATCTTCATACCATTCGTTAAAACGGTAGCTTCATTTCTTCGAATATCCACAATTTCACCATGCGAATTCAAGCCTGTGATTTTTACATAATCGCCAACCTTAAATTCTTTCTTTTCTTCTTCAACCTCATCCACATGTTCATTTAAAAGATCCAATTCATGCATCTTTTCAATCTGTTTATGCTGCTTACCCGTCTTTTCTTTACGAAGCACAGTTAAAATTTCTTTGGCCTCTGCCTTTTTCTTTTCAAGCATCTCATTCAACTGTTCTTGATACGACGCATCCAGTTCTGCCTTACGCTTTTCGATTTCTTTTTCTTTTTCGTAAGCCTTTTTTTGAACACGATGCGCATCTTCAATCAACTGATTAAAACGCTCTTTTTGTTTCAAGACATCATTTTGAAGTTTTTCTAATTTCTCCAATTCTTTTTCGGTCTGTTTTTCATTTTCATTCTTTAAAAAATCCGCTCTTTTTAAGATGGACTGTTCCAAATTGTATTCTCTGGCAATATGGAAGGCATAACTAGCACCAGATACACCAGGAATATATTTATAAGTTGGTTTTAATGTTTCTGGATTAAACTCAACACTTGATACTAATACAGAATCATTGGCTTTTCCATATGTTTTTACTTGCGAATAGTGGGTTGAAGTAATGATCGTACTTCTTTTTGAGATCAAATACTCTAAAATCGCAACCGCAAGGCTGGCACCTTCTAATGGATCGGTACCATTTCCAATTTCATCCAATAAGATAAAGCTATTCTCATCACTCTTCTGACAAATAGTAGAAAGGCGAGAAATATGACTTGAGAAAGTCGATAAGTTGTTTTCAATGGATTGATGATCTCCAATGTCAAAATACATGGATTGATAGAATGGTAGAATGGCTTTATGACACAATACTGGAAAAGCTGCATGGGCTAAAGCCACAAATAGACCTATTGTCTTTAATGTGACGGTCTTACCACCCATGTTGGGTCCTGAAATCATAAGGCAGGCTTGTTTATCACTTAATTCATATGTGTTACAAACCACTTTCTTTTCATCAATCAAAGGATGTTTGGCATGTTCTAAATACATCGAGTGATCTCTAGATTGTAAAGATGGAATGCATCCATCATAGCGCACCGCCCATTTTGCCTTTGTGAAAGCTACATCGATCACGGTTAATGTTTCTAATGCCGAAGTCAAAGCCAACGCATTTTTCTTGACCTGCAAAGACAATTCTTTACAGATTCGTTTCTTTTCTTCTTCAATACGAATCATCAAAGAAGAAATCTCATTATTATCCGCTACAAAGCTGGATGGTTCTACATAATAGGCAAGTCCCGAACTAGATTGTCCGTGAATCATACCGCCAAAGGCATTTTTATCTTGGGCACGAACCAAGACGACAACACGTCCAGATACAGTTGTGGTCATATTTTCCATAAGTTTTGAACTGTTCTTCTTTAAAAACTGTCTTGATTTTGATTGTAAAGCTAAACGCGTATCCACCAATGCCTTATGCATACTTTTTAATGCAGGTGTCGCATCTTCTTTAACTGATCCTGTTAAATCGATTTTTGAGATAATTGAATCCATCAAGCGTGTACATCCATCCATAGATTGAGCTAGATTTGTCAGTTCTGGATAATCAGCTCCATCTAGGCTTTGTTTGGCTTGTTTAACAGCTGTTAAAAAATGGTAGATGGAAATTAATTCTTTACTTGTTAGTGTCATTTGTTTCGAGGCTTTTGAGACCGGTAAAGAAATATCATTCGCTCCGGATAAAGAAAGTAAGCCTCCGGCTTGTTCAAACTGAATGGCTTCTTTGGCATAGTTTAATTGTTCTTGTATTTCTAATTTATCAAATACAGGCAGCGCATTTAAAATCTTTTCTTTGGCACAAGAAAAGCTGGAAAATGCAGAGATTTGTGTTAATACACTTGAGAAATCAATGGCCTGGTTTAATTCGTTTCTAAAATTTTGTTCCATAAAACACTCCGTTCTTACCTATTTTAACACAAAATTTATGGTAAACTAAATAAGGTGATTAAAATGGCAACATTGACAAAGAATATGACAAAAGAGGAGATCTATCAATTAAAAGATCGATTATCTCCATTTATATTAAAAGAGAGTACGCCGCAATATACGTACTATCAAATCAAGACGAAAGAATGTTCCATCACGGCTTACACAAGTGGTAAAGTTGTATTTCAGGGAGCTGATCTTTCTTGGTTAGAACCAACACAAACGCATACAGAAGCTCAAGATCAAGCAGGCAGTGATGAAGTAGGTACGGGTGATTATTTTGGTCCAGTTGTAGTGGCTAGCTGCATCGTCACAAAAGAGGCTCGAGAAAAACTAGCACATCTTGGCATTCAAGATTCAAAACAAGTGGATGATGTAAAAATTCGTAAGTTAGCACCTATTATTAAGGAAGTGTGTCCACATAGTATTTTGATTGTTCCCAATTCAAAATATAATGATATGCATGATACTTGTAACATGGTGGATATGAAGTGTCGTCTGCATAACCAAGCTTATGTTAATTTGGTGCATAAAGGATATACGCTTCCTAAGCAGATCGTTATTGATCAATTTGTGCAGGAAAAAAGCTATTATCGCTACTTACAAGGCTTTCCTGAAGTTATTAGAGGCATCACATTTGAAACCAAGGCCGAAAACAAATACCTGGCCGTCGCTTGTGCGAGTATCCTGGCAAGAAATGCTTTTCTAGAAACGTGGGATTTAATGGAAAAAAAATATAATTTCAAATTTGAGAAGGGTGCTGGAAGCAAGGTGGATGTGTGTGGCAAGAAATTCGTACAAAAATTTGGAAAAGAAAAGCTTTACCAAGTGGCAAAGCTTCATTTCAAAAATACACAGAAGATTGGAGTTTGATTTCCAATCTTTTTTTATCGTCTTTTTCTTCGATCATTTTCAGCTAAAGAATAATAACGCTTTTTATCTTCATACATCTTATGATCGGCTTCTTGTAGAATTTCAGAAAGATTTGAACAAGTTTCTTTCCATACACAACCTGTCGCAACACTGATTTCTAGTTCTTTCATGCGTTTCAATAATTTTGAATATTGATCAAAGAATAAGAGTTCGGATACATCTTGTTCAATGACCACAAATTCATCTCCTCCTATACGATAAGAATTGTCTAAGAAGATTTCTTGTAGCGCACACGATGCGGAAATGATGAGTGTATCTCCTGCGATATGTCCCATTTTATCATTGATTTCTTTAAGTCCATTTAAATCTAAGTAAACGACACCTAAAGAATGGAGTTCTATATTTTTATTTTGTTCAATATATTCATTAAAATGATTGCGGTTTTGCGCATAAGTCAAAGAATCGACATAACTTAAATTCTTTAATCTTGTCTTCTCTTTTTCTCTTGCCATAGCTGTTTTAATAAAGAAACATAAAGATTCTAAGAAATCTTTTTGGTAGTAGTTCTGTTTTGGGTTGTCTACCGCAAAAACACCTTTGATTTTTTGATTATCCATAAATGGTACAACGATAATACTTTGAATCTTTTGTTGAATAAAACTCAAATACAATGGACTTGTAGAAGGTATTTCACGAGCCACATCTTCAATATAATAAGATTTTTGGTTTTCAAAGAATTGATTCACTAAATCCATATGTTCTAAACACAAACGAACCATGTTCTCAATATGAATGTCATCATGTCGTTTTCCATATTCATAGATGCCATTTACCTTTTTATTGTCCATATCCAAATCTAATACATAACATCTTTCGGCTTGATAGAACTCACAAATAATTTGAAGAATTTCATCAATCGTACTTTCTTTATATAGATCATTCGATAATTTTCGAACACATTGAATCAATGTATTGGATACATTTAAATCTTCAGTAAGTTCATTGGATTTTTTAGACATTCTACGAACTTTTGTGATATAGAATCCACAATACAGTAAAAGAATTAAGATTTCACAAATGACCATGACCATATAATTCTTTTTCAGTGTTAGAGCACTCGCAAAAGCATCCTCTTCGTCTATAGTAATTAATAGTTCCCAATTGTATATTTTGACCGGTTTATAAATGAGATATTTCTTATTACCCTCTTTTTCAAAAGCGACGGCCCCTGATTTTAAAGAATGGATTTGTTTCAAAACATTTTTCTTTGGTGACAATAATTTATATCCATTTGTAGTAGAAATATCATAATCAAGTATATCTTGATTATCCATCACGACCTGACCATCCGTTGTATCAATAATTAGGTTGTGTGTCTTTCCATTCAATATCTTTGTATAAAATTGCTCATCCAAAGTATCACATTGAAGTACACCTACCAAATAGGCAACAACCGTTTTATTTTGTAGGATAGGCACGTAATAATTGACACTTCGTTTATTTGTCAAAGTATCTGTATGGACTAGATCCATATATTCAGCCTTTGAATTCAATATCAAAAATTCATTGGAGTAGATTTGTTGAGTCTTATCATGCATCGTATATAACGTATTATTCTGCATCAATAAATCCACACGTTCAAACAAAGATACATCTTCAAAAGTACTAAGTCGATCTCGATATTCTTCATATGTCGGTAAATGATCGTCATTTGAAAAATCTTTTCCTATCAAGCGCAAATAATTCAAATCCTCATTCACACGATTTTGAATGCTTTGAACCATGGTTTCACTCGCATTTTCTAACCGACTAAAACATTCCTCTTCTTCTTGTCTTAAACTAATATTGTATGTTGCGACAGTCAATGCCAGTATCAACACCATAACTACAAGCGTAGGCATAAACTGAGTTAATTGTTTTTTCATAACTATTTCCTTTACATTCACTATTAATTATATACCTTGTGAACGAATGTTTACAACAAGAAAAATAACCAACAACACCAAAAAGGAGTAGCACTAGGCTACCCCTTTGTGTGATTATTCTTCAGAATCATCATCGTCATCAACATTTTTCCATTTACGTCCTACAAAGAATACCACGATTTGTACAACACCAATGACAACCATCCAGATTGTATATTGATCTGTCCAAGTCCAAGGTAAACTCATATCTTCAGTAATTAGGAAGAATACAATAGATAGAATTGTGATTAGAACGGCAAGTACACGAGTAAATAATCCACGTTTCTTTTCTTGTTCTTTAGATTCTTCATCCATTGTTTCATATTCTTCGTCATCCTCATCTTCAGATTTATGACGTTTACTAATCAACAACAATAAGCCAAATAATGCAGTCACAATAGCACAAATCAAGTTGATCAATGCCCAGAAGCTTTCTGGCTTAGCCTTTGGCGTTGCAGATTCTTCAACCTTTTCTTCCTTAGGAGTCTTTTCCTTCTTCACCTTATCTGTTGCATCCTTAGAAGCTTCAGAAGTTGTAGTTGTTGGAGTACTAGGAGTTCTTGTTTGTGTAGTTGTTGTTCCAGTTATTCTTGATGTATTTGTAGTCCCTGGATTTGTTGGTGTAGTTGGACTACTTGGTGTTACAGGAGTAGAAGCTGCTGTAATTGTTAATGTACCAACAACCTTAGTAATGTCATAGTTAGAAGCTAATGTCTTTTCATTCAATTTATATTCGAATGCGTTAGCACTATTTCCAACCTCTGTTTGAGTTCCAGTTACCTCATAAGAAGCACCTTCACCTTCTACGAATCCATCACCACTTACTGTAATAGAAGTATTCGTTAATGCACTACCATCATATACCTTACTTACTGTAGCACTTGTCAATGTTACAGAACGCTTAGTAATCTTATAAGTCTTAGTGAATGATCCTGTGTAGTTTCCTAATCCAGCAACCTTAATTGTTACTGTACCAGCATTTACTAGATCTGAACTGTAAGTTACTGAGTAATCTGTTCCAGCTACTAATTCTTTTGAAGTCTTAGTATCTGTTACGGTTAATACTTCTTTATGTTCCTTACCATCATACTTAGAATCACTTGGTTCACTTACTGTAATACCCGTCTTGTCTGAATCATCAGGAACGATAGATTTAGCTTTAACTGTTAAATCACCAATAGATTCCTTAGCCAATGTGTAGTTTGTTTCAGCAGCTGATTTCCATTCCAATGTGTAAGTATTCTTAGAAGTACCCACTTCAGTCTGACTACCCGTTGTAGTAATAATTACTTCTTCACCAGAAACAATACCCTCAACCTTACCACCAGCTGTTAATGCAGTACCAGAATAAGTCTTAGTTGCAGATTCAGTAGTTACTGTATATTCCTTAGGAGTTACTTTATAAGTACGTGTTACTGTTCCAGTGTAGTTTCCAATACCACTAATTGCTACTGTGATTGTTCCAGTTACATTTGTGAAATCTTCAGTTGAATAAGCTACTTCGTAATCTGTACCTTCAACTAATGCATTTCCTTCTTTATCTGCAACTGCAGGAGACCACTTGTGTTCCTTGCCATCATATTCAACATCCTTAGGCGCATTGACTTTAACACCCTTATAAGAATCTGGATTTTCAGGATCTGGCACAATAGATTGTGGAATAATCGTTAAAGTACCCTCAGATTTTTCAATCTTGTAGTTTGATTCTTTGAATCCCTTATTTGAATGAGTTGTATACGCAATTGTATTTTTAACACTCTTACCAGCCTCTGTTACAGAACCAATAGCCACTACATTCGTTACTTCACCTTCGACAAATTCACCAGTCACTGTAACATTTGGTTTTTTCAATGGAGTACCATCATAAACCTTAGAACCATCAGCACTCGTTAATTTAATAGAACAAGGTATAATTTGATAAGTACGAGTTACAGTACCTGTATAATTACCTGTACCTGTAATTGTGACAGTAATAGTACCAGTTACATTTTTACGATCCTCTTTATCATAAGAAACCTTATAGTCTGAACTACTCAATGCCTTTCCATCCGCATCTTTCACTTCAGGAACCCAAGTCTGATTTTTACCATTATATTCTTTATCATTAGGCGAATTCACTGTAACACCCTTATAAGAATCTGGATTTTCAGGATCTGGCACAATGGATTGTCGAGTAATCGTTAAAGTACCCGGAGCATATTCAACTTTATAGTTACCCTGAGTCATATCACCAGTAACGTTGATCACATGATCTCCAATATTTTCACCTTTAGCTCTAGATAATGTATAAATAACCTTATCATCACCAATTATTCCAGTTACTGTGGCTGTTAACTCAGGATCTTTTGTACCATAAATCTTCGTCTTATTATCAGCCTTAACTGTAACGACTGCAGGAGTTACTTCTAATGTATATTCACATGTTGCAGTTACATAGTTAGGATGAGTTGCTCTTGCGTACACTTTTAATTGACCTACATCTTTAATACTTGGAACAACTGTTGACCAATCTTTATTGTTTGTAGAATATTCAATTTTTGCACCTTCCACATTACATTCAGCTGTAGAAGACAATGCTTCACCATTATAAGTTCTAGTTAAACTATCTCCTTTTAATGTAGAGTCAAGAGTCATTACATTTGATGCACTAATTGTGAATTTACCAGGTTTATAAGATACAGAGTAGTTACCCTGATTTGCTTCACCAGTAACAGTAATTTTGTAATCTCCTACATCTTCACCAGCATCTCTTGAAACACTGTAATCAATCGTATCATCATTCAATGTTCCAGAAACTGCGGCTGTTAATGCTGGCTCTTCAGCTCCGTATGTTTTACCACTATCATTTGCCTTAACTGTAACCGCCTTTGGAGTTACTTCTAATGTATATTCAACTTCTTTTGTTTCGTAATTTGCGTTTTCTGCTTTCACAACAACATTCAATGTTCCTACATTTGTGATACTTGGAACTTCTGTAGTCCATGTTGTACCGCCATCTAATGAATAACTGATTGTTGTTCCTTCCATCACTGAAGCGGTTGCTCCACCAACCAATGCATTTCCATCATATTCTTTAGAACGATTATCCGCATTTAAATTAGCAGTCAAATTAAAATCATTCGATTTAGAAATTGTAAATGTTCCAGGATTGCAAGTTACTACATAGTTACCTTGTTTTGTCTTTGCTTTGGCAGTGATTTTATATGTACCAACATTTTCTCCTGATTTTCTTGAAAGACTATAAACAACAGTATCATTATTCAATGTTCCAGAAACTGTAGCTGTTAATGTAGGATCTTTAGCTCCATATGTTTTACCACTATTATTTGCGGTAACTGTAACTGTCTTAGGAGTTACTTCCATTGTATAATTCGCATAAACCGTTTCATAATTTGGATTTTCAGCCTTAGCCTTAACAATCAATTTATCTACATCTGTGATACTTGGAACCTCTGTAGTCCAATCCGTACCATTTACTGAATATTTGATTGTAGTTCCTTCTGTTACAGAAGCTTTTACCTCACCATTCAACGCCTCTCCGTTATATTCTTTTTTAAGATTATTAGCCGTTAAAGTTAATGCGTTCGATGCAGTGATTGTAAATGTACCAGGTTGGTAAGTTACAGTGTAATTACCTTGATTTGCATCACCAGTAACAGTAATTTTGTAATCTCCTGCATCTTCACCTTCAACTCTTGATAATGTATAAATAATTGTATCCCCATTAATGGCTCCATTTACACTTGCAGTTAATTCAGGATCATTTTGTCCATATACTTTACCAGTATCAATTGCCTTAACTATAACTGCCTTTGGAGTTACTTTTAATGTATATTCACATGTAGCTGTTACATAGTTAGGATGAGTTGCTCTTGCGTACACTTTTAATTGACCTACATCAGTGATGCTTGGAACATCTGTTGACCAATCTTTATTGTTTGTAGAATATTCAATTGTTGCACCTTCCACATTACATTCAGCTGTAGAAGACAATGCTTCACCATTATAAGTTCTAGTTAAACTATCTCCTTTTAATGTAGAGTCAAGAGTCATTTTATCAGATGCAGTAATTGTAAACGTGGCAGGTTGATAAGTAACTGAATAGTTACCCTGATTTGCTTCACCCGTAACATTAATTGTGTAATCTTCTACATTTTCACCAGCATCTCTTGATAATGTATAAACAATCTTATCATTATTAAAGTTTCCAATTACGTTTGCTGTTAACTGAGGATCAGTCTCTCCATACTTTTTAGTTTTATTTTCAGCTGTGACTGTAACTGGTGCAGGATTGATTTTTACAGTTGTTTCACCATAAACTGTATTATATCCGTCTTTTGAAACTTTATATTTAACTGTTAATGATGTAATGTTTCCATCCGCATCTCTTGTAACATTTTTCTTTGTAGGACTTTTAGTTAAATCATATTTACCTGTATTTTTATTCCAATATCTTATAGTTGCACTTTCCACATTAGTTGTAACGGTAATACCATATGATTTACCATCATATGTCTTTTCAACTGGATTTGCCGAAGCTTTTAAATTTTCTTTCCAATGTGCTACTAATGTGATTTCTTTTTTCTTTTCGCTCTCTGCTAATTTTGCATACTTTTGATTAGTTACTTTTGTACTACCATAATACCAACCATCAAAAATATAGCCTTCTTTTGTTGGTGTTTGGGAAGTATCAACAACATCATTATATTTCAATGTTTTATCCGCTACAGCTGAACCACCATTTGAGTCATATTTTACTGTATATGTTTCAGCTACATATTTACCATAATAGTTTGTATTCGCAGTAACACTTCCATTAAAATTAGCTTTTACTGTACATTCTTGATCTTTATACCATCCACTAAATGTATATTTGTTTCCTTCACTATCAGTTTTTTCGTTTGGAACCACTTTCGATGCGGGTTGCTTTAATCTACTTTCACTTGTTCCTGCATCTACACGCTGTGAATAATCATTTAATACACCATATGTAGTTTCTCCAGGATCCATCACATTATACGTAACTGTGTAAATATTTTTTTCATTCATTACAATCGTATAATCTTGATGATATGTTTTTCCAGATGCTGTAGGATTATAACTATTGTTTCCTGCATTAGCTCCATTTGCAATCATTACACGAGCAGGAATCAATGTATAATAACCCTCTTTATCAGCATTTTCGCTTCCTGTAGCTGCATATTTGTAAGTTTTGCTATTATAAGTAATGTCAGGATATAAAGTTTTAACTACTCCTTCTTGTTTATAAGTAAAATTACTTTGAATACCATACTCTAAACCACTTGGATTGCTAACTCCAGATATTGAAGTAACTCCTATTCCAAACCAACGTGAATCAGCACTTTCAGTTGAATCCATCAATTTACCAGGAATCAATGCATAATGATATAGTTTGTAAGTTTCACTATCAGAAGCCGTTTCTATATCATCCTCAGAATCATCTTCTCCTTTAGAATCCATCTTTGTTCCTTGAGCTTTTTTAGCTTTATGAGACTTTTGAACAGTTGACTTTTTATAAACAAATTTCACACTTGTCATACCACTCGCTACACACAAGCCATTCTCACTCGCTTGGTCTTTTGTGATCTTATTACCCTCATCATTATTAATGATGGCATAATCTAAAACATATTCCTCATGATTAGTATTAAATACATTTGAATCTTGATCCAATCTATAGCCAACATCATATGTATTTGTTAATGAATCCATTAAAGTTGATCCATCCTCTTCTGTTACATAAGAAATTTCTACAGTAACCTTTTCTATAGTTGTTGTTTCATCTTGAGACTGCTGATTTTCTTCTTGATTTACATCATCAGTCTGCACTTGATTATCCTCTGATGAATCTGCTTGTGGTGTTTTTGGCTCATTCTTTGATTCATCAACCTTTGTTGTCTCTGCTTGTTTTGTTTCTTCAACAGGCTGCTCATCATTCGCATTAATGTAATAAGAGTCTGTTAGCCCAAATTGAACTGCCATTGCCAATGACAAGATCATCGCAGAAGCTCTCTTTAAATTTTTCTGCATGTGAATTCCTCCCTTAAAAAAATGATAGTATTCCCAATCTATCTAGCGATAAAAGTATAAAATTCACATGGTTATATTACGGTTAGATAATGACTAATCACTCGTTTTTTTTGAATTTTTTGCAAAAAAGGCACGACAAAGGGAGTAGCACTAGGCTACCCCTTTGTGTGATTATTGACTTTCATTAAGCTTGTTGTGCCTGTTCGTCTTCATCATCGTTATCAACATTTTTCCATTTACGTCCTACGAAGAATACTACGATTTGTACTAATCCAATAACAACCATCCAAATTGTCCATTGATCTGTCCAAGTCCAACGAAGACTCATGTCTTCAGTAACTAGGAAGAATACGACAGATAGGATTGCGATTAGAACTGCAAGTACGCGAGTGAATGCTCCACGTTTCTTTTCTTGTTCTTTCTCTTCATCATCTTTGTTAGCTGCTTGTTGTCTAGTTTCATCATCCTCTTCTTCGTCATCTTTATTCTTATGACGTTTAGAAATCAACAACAACAATCCAAATAATACCGTAACGATTGCACAAATCAAGTTGATTAATGCCCAGAATTTCTCTGGTCTAGCCTTAGGCGTCTTCTCCTTTTCAACCTTTTCTTCCTTAGGCTCAGCCTTCGGAGTCTTTTCCTTCTTAACTTCCTCTTGTTGTGGAGTTGGAGCAGGAACTACTTGTTGAATGTATCGAGGTGTTGCTGGAGGAGGACTTACTGGAGTTGGAGTACTTGGAGTTACAGGAGCCGGAGCTGCTGTAATTGTTAATGTACCAACAACCTTAGTAATGTCATAGTTAGAAGCTAATGTCTTTTCATTTAATTTGTATTCAAATGCGTTAGCACTATTTCCAACCTCTGTTTGAGTTCCAGTTACCTCATAAGAAGCACCTTCACCTTCTACGAATCCATCACCACTTACTGTGATAGAAGTATTCGTCAATGCTTGACCATCATAAGTCTTACTTACAGTTGCACTTGTCAATGTTACTAAACGCTTAGTAATCTTGTAAGTCTTAGTGAATGATCCACTGTAGTTACCTAATCCACTAACCTTAATAGTTACTGTACCAGCATTTACTAAATCATCACTATATACTACTGTGTAATCCTTATCCACGATTAAATCTTTACCAGTCTTAGTATCTTTAACTGTTAATACTTCTCTGTGTTCTTGACCATCATACTTAGAATCTTTTGGATCACTTACCGTAATACCAGTCTTCTTATCATCTGGAGTACCTGGCTCATCAGGAATAATTGACTTAGACATTACTGTTAAATCACCAATTGATTCACTAGCTAATGCGTAGTTTGTTTCAATAGCTGATCCATTCCACTTCAAACTATAAGTATTCTTAGAAGTACCCTTGTTTGTCTGAGAACCAGTTACCTTGAATTCAACATCTTCACCATCCACGATACCTTCAATCTTACCACCAGCTGTTAATGCAGTTCCATCATAAACCTTATTTGCAGATTCTGTTGTTACTGTATAAGCCTTAGGTGTGATTTCATAAGTTCTTGTTACTGTTCCAGTATAGTTTCCAATACCACTAATTGTTACTGTGATTGTTCCAGTTACATTTGTGAAATCTTCAGTTGAATAAGCTACTTCGTAATCTGTACCTTCAACTAATGCATTTCCTTCTTTATCTGCAACTGCAGGAGACCACTTGTGTTCCTTACCATCATATACTTCGTCACTTGGGTTATTGACTGTAACACCATCATAGTTAGGATTTGGTTTTTCTGGATCTTCACCAGGATCGATTGTCTGTTCAGTTACTGTTAAATCACCAATTGATTCACTAGCTAATGCGTAGTTTGTTTCAATAGCTGATCCATTCCACTTCAAACTATAAGTATTCTTAGAAGTACCCTTGTTTGTCTGAGAACCAGTTACCTTGAATTCAACATCTTCACCATCCACGATACCTTCAATCTTACCACCAGCTGTTAATGCAGTTCCATCATAAACCTTATTTGCAGATTCTGTTGTTACTGTATAAGCCTTAGGTGTGATTTCATAAGTTCTTGTTACTGTTCCAGTATAGTTTCCAATACCACTAATTGTTACTGTGATTGTTCCAGTTACATTTGTGAAATCTTCAGTTGAATAAGCTACTTCGTAATCTGTACCTTCAACCAATGCATTTCCTTCTTTATCTGCAACTGTAGGAGACCACTTGTGTTCCTTACCATCATATACTTCGTTACTTGGGTTATTGACTGTAACACCATTGTATTTATGATCAGGATCATTTGGATCAATAGACTGTTGAGTTACTGTTAACGTTCCAACTGTTTCACTAATTTGATAGTTAGTAGATTTAGCTGTTTCATTCCATTTGATTGAATATGCATTCTTAGAATTTCCAACTTCTGTCTGACTACCTGTAGTAGTAAATGTTGCAGTTTCTTTGTTTACAAATCCACTGATTGTGCCTTCAGCCGTTAATGGAGTACCATCATAAACCTTATTTGCGCTTGGCGTTGTTACTGTCAATGTGGCTGGAGTAATAGTGATTGAACCAGGAACTTTCGTAATCTTCAACTTATTCGTTACATCTTTACCTTCTGCATTCTTAATAACTAATGTATCACATGTTGCTTCTCTAGCAGTTGTTACATCCGTAGCAGTAGCACTCGATGTTGCTTTGTCTAAAGAATATCCTGTTGGTAGAGCACTAACTGTAACTTCAGTACCATGAGCTAATCCATCGTATGTATATGAAGAATGTTTTGTTGTAACTACGATTTCATTTTCATTTTCAGTTACTGTTAACGTTCCAACTGTTTCACTAATTTGATAGTTAGTAGATTTAGCTGTTCCATTCCATTCGATTGAATATGCATTCTTAGAATTTCCAACTTCTGTCTGACTACCTGTAGTAGTAAATGTTGCAGTTTCTTTGTTTACAAATCCACTGATTGTTCCTTCAGCTTTTAATGGAGTACCATCATAAACCTTATTTGCGCTTGGCATTGTTACTGTCAATGTAGCTGGAGTAATTTTATAAGTTCTATCAAATGTTCCAGTATAGTTACCTTTACCAGTAATTGTGATCGTGATTTCACCAACATTTGTAAAGTCTGTTGTTGAATACGTTGCATCATAATCTGTTTCAGCTGATAAAATTACATCTCTAAAAATATCTTTGACTTCTAATACTTCCTTATGTTCAAGTCCATCATATACATGACCTTGTGGATCACTAACTGACATATTTTGATCATCCGGATTAATTGACTTAGGTATAATACTCAATGTACCTTCATTCTTAGAAATGTCATAGTTATTAATATTAAATTTAGTACCAACTGTATATTCAATTGCATTTGTTACTGGACTATCTTTTACTTCAGTTACAGTTCCAATTGCTTGAACACTAGTTACTTCATCCTTAACAAATCCATTACCACCAACTGTTACATTCGGTCTTGTTAATGGAGTACCATCATAAGTCTTAGAACCACCTTCACTAGTTAATTTGACTTGACGTTTCGTGATAGAGTAAGTTTTATTTACTGTACCAACATAGTTGCCTTTACCAGTAATTGTAATTGTGATTTCACCAACATTTGTAAAGTCTGTTGTTGAATAAGCTACATCATAATCCTTTCCAGATTCTAATGTCTTGTCTAACTCAGCATCTCTAACAACAAGTACTTCTTGATGTGGATTACCATCATATACATGACCTTGAGGATCACTAACTTTGATTTTTTGATCTTCTGTATTAATTGACTTAGGCGTAATCACCAAATATCCGTCTGTTACTGTAAATGTTACATTACTAAAGTTAGAACTGTTATTTTTAAACTGTTCAGCAGCCATTCCCATGTTATATGTACCAGCATCTGTACCTTTAGCAACCTTATTTCCACTAAATGTGAAATCTGCTTCATGATATTTATCATTATTAATTGTAACTGTATAGCCTTCAACTCGATGTTCATTACCATCATATCCAACTGTATCAGTTGCACCAACGATTTGAACTTTAACTTCAGCTTCCACTGCCGTAATACTTAACTTACCTTCAGTCTTAGTAATCTGATAGTTATTTTCATTGAATTTTTCGTTTGCAGTATAAGTAATTGTATTTGTTACTTCACCATCACTAACATTAGTAACAGATCCAGTAGCTTTAATATCTTTTACTTCACCATTTACAAATCCTAAACCACCAATTGCTACATCTGGTTTAGTTAATGCAGTTCCATCATAAGTCTTAGAACCACCTTCACTAGTTAGTGTAACTTGACGTTTTTTGATTGTTAAAGTTCCGTTTTGTTTTGTAACAACAACTCGATCCGTAACATCTTTACCATCCTTAGTAACTGTTGCTTCACCAGTAATTACATTGTTATAAGTACCAGCATCAGTACCATTAACAGATGCGCTTAATCCAGATACTGTATAACCATCAATTGTCAATGAGTTAAATCCATCTACTACATGATTATTTCCATCATAAGTAACTTCATCACTCTTAGCTACAACTGTAATCTTGGCTTTTTCAACCCAAACTGCATATAGAACGTTTTCACCATTCGCATCAATATTGATTGTTTGTCCATCTGCATAAGTTGCATTTCCTGTACTAGAATCAGCCCAACCTGCAAAGTAGTATTCTTTACCTTCTTCTACTGGAGCAGTAAAGCCTAATACATCAGAATCATGAGCTTCAATTGCTACTGCCTCATTATTCATGACATCAACTCTTTTAGCTGTACCAATTCCATTGCCAGGATCATAAGTCAATGTTGTAGAAGTTTCTGCATTACCCCAAGTTGCCGTTAAAATAATCTGATTATCCTTATTCGCAATGTCCTTGTTTACTTCAAATGATTGTCCAGGCTTATAAATATTTCCATTTAATTCCCAACCTAAGAACTTCATATTTTCAGTAGTCGTTGCATTACCAGCTACGGTAACCTTAGCTCCACCAGCATAAACCTTATCATCTGTAGGAACCGTTACATCCTTTTCAGTACCAGGATCATAAACAACTCTTAATTCACCTTTGTACAACCATTTACCAACGATACTTGTATCTCTAGTAATTGTGTTATTTGTATTGAATACTTCAGAAGTAATATTTCCATTACCATCTGCATAATACCAACCCGCAAATGAGTATTCATTGATTGTTGGAATACTTGGTAATACTGTATTAGCTACTGTACCAGCTTCAACCTTCTTAGTATCCTTAGCTACTGTACCCTCAGGATTATTCAAGTTATAAGTTAACTTAACATCAGAAGCCGTCCACTTTGCGTATAACGTTACATTTTGAGCTGGCATCTTCTTACCAGTAAAGTTATATGCTTCACCTTCACAAAGTTCGTTTTCATACCATCCATCAAATACATAATATTCTGGAAGTGAACTAGGTCTTGTAGGTGTATAGTTCTCACTTGAAATACTTTGTTCATACTTCTTAGTAACTGTCTTATCTTGTTTACCATTGTTGATAAACTTCAAGTTATAAGAATTACGTGTATAGTAGAACTTAGCTCCATTATATTTTTTACCAATTTTCGAACTAATATCTTTCTTAAAAGTAAATCCTTTTAATGGATATTGATCTTCTTCAGTAATACTGTATCCAGTACCTGGAGTAGTATCTGTGTGATCTAATTTATAGTAAATACCATTTACCAATGTGCCATTTTCACCAGGTAATACTTCTACATAGTAGGATGCAGATTCACTGCCCTGTCGAATTAAAGGTCCATAAAATTTAGCTCCACCTAAAGGCATCGTTGCAATATTAGCTTGGTACGGACCATTGCCATTTGTAGTACTCCATGTTGAACTATTACTATAAGTTGGCCATTTTTTACTAATATCTTGACCATATTTTGCAGTAATTCTTAAATTCGTATACTCTTCTGAAGGTGTATACCAAGATGAAAAACTGTAGAACTTAACATCATACACATTTCTCTTATAGTAAACACTAACGATTGTAGAGCCATCACCCTTAATTATCTTTTTAGTAACTGGCTGTGCAGTAAATCCTTCATAAGATTTTGCCTTTGCATTTGCTTCTGTTCCAGTAAGACCAGTTTTGTTTTCAGATACATGGAATGAATATCCATCATCATCGGCATTTTCCCACCAGTGAATAACTGTATAGCTAACTTCTTTTGCTTTCCAATGAGCCTTTAAAGTTATCGGTTTCTTGATTTCTGTGCCATTCTCTACTTTTGATTCGCCATCATACCAACCATCAAATGTGTAACCAGGCTTTGTAGGTGTTGTTTGATCATTTAGAGAGATTTTGTCAAATACGAATTGAGAATCAATTGCACTTCCACCATCAGAATCAAAAGTTACCCAATAACCTTCTTTAATAATCGCATATACATTTACAGAAGTACTTCCATCTGGAACTGTAATATTTTTTGCGATATCTTTTGTACCATTTACTTCAGCTGCCCAACCAACTAATTTGTGAGTTGCGTCAACATCATATGATACACTTGAGTAATCATGACCTTTGTGGTCTGCAACCTTTTCTGTACGCATGATCTGTGTTCCTTCTGGATTATAGAAGTAAACATATAATGCGTCTTCGTATTTTGCAGTAATTGTACGAGTTTCAGTCTTTGTAATTGTCTGTTCACCAAAACCATCAAACTTAGTTCCATTTTCTTGCCATTCCACAAATGCTTTTCCAGCAATATCTGGAGCCGTTGGAGTAATCAATGTATCACCCGTTTTAACGATTTGTGTACTTACTTTATTACCTTCGGCAACAAAGTTAAATGTTGTCAATTCGACTTTCTTTTCACCCGTAATAACATAAATTGAGAAGTGATTTGCATCAAAGCTTTGTGTATTTGCAGCAACCTCTGTTACTGTACTTGCATCATCAGTAACATGGTAAATATTTACTTCTTCACCACCAACTGCTACATTTTCAAAGCTAACATTAACAATTCCATTTGGTTGAATTTCGATACCATCTGCATTCACGATCGTAATATCCAGAGCTATAGCTGAATCAACCTCTTTATCCTTTTCCGTAACTGTTTCTTCAACAGCGTTCAAAATAGCTTTTCTTGTAACACGCTTAACGATTAATTGTGCACCACTCGGTAAAACACCTTCGGCCGCCGTTACATGAACGGTTACGTTTCCAGCTGTAGCACTCATATCAAATGCAGGATACTCTGGTAATTCTTCCTTCGCTTCTGGGTCTGCCTCAGCATCTTCTTCTGTTTTTTCTTCAGTTTTGTTTTCTTCTTGAGCTTCATTTGCTTCTGGGTGCGATTCTGTAATTACCTTCTGGTAAACAAATTTCACACTTGTCAAATCTGAAGTCACATTTAAATTTGCCTGGGCTGCAGCTACGACTTGTGAATCATTCATAACTACATCTTTTAGGGTATAACCATCAAAATTCAACATCACACTAGCATCCGAATTCAAGTTGTAATCGATCTCATACTCATGAGTGGTAGCATCTCTTAATATTGTTCCATCTTGGGCTACATAACTTAATGTTACAGACTTTGTTTCGGGCCCTTGTACAAACTCTTCCTCTGCATCTGTTGCAGGCATTTCAGTTTGTTCGACAGCCACTTGCTGCGAAGTATCTTCAACCGTTACCGGTTCTTGTTCTTGGGTTTCTTCTATTATTGGTTCTTCTGATAGAGTATTCGCATAGTAAGTATCTGCCAATCCGAACTGAACAGCCATCGCAAGCGACAACATGATCGCCGATGCTCTCTTCAAGTTCTTCAACATATTCAATTTTTCCTCCTTTTCTATTCTTAGATAGTTACCCTTCCCATCTACAACTAAAGTATAAAATTATTAAGGTTATAGAATGGTTATAAATTTGCTAACTTCGTCTTTTTTGTTACACAATTTTCAATCCATTTCAAAATAAAAAGCCATCCAATTTAGGATGACTTAACGATTATTGATCTTTGTTTCTACATCAATCTCATAAGGTAGCTGCACAAGCTTTACCCCTGCCTCATGAAACATGCGCTTACTGGCAATATTGCCTTCGGTTCCATCATACTTATCACTTTCATATACAACACAAGTAATACCAGCCTGAATAATGGCCTTTGCACATTCATTACAAGGAAATAATGAAACATATAAAGTACAACCATGAAGATCTTGAATACTATTTAAGATCGCATTCAATTCGGCATGTACGACATAAGGATACTTAGTCTCAAGAAATTCACCATCTCTTTGCCAAGGAAACTCCTCATCTTCACAACCATAAGGAAAACCATTGTATCCAAGTCCAACCACTCGCTTTTGTGGATTGACAATACAAGCGCCTACACGCGTATTTGGATCTTTTGAACGCTTTGCACTCAAATGAGCCATGCCCATAAAATATTGATCCCAACTTAATACATCGTCACGCATTATTCTTCACCTTCTCTAAGTTCATTTAAAACTCTTTCAAAAGTAGGTTCTAAACCAATCTCAAAACGCATTTTTTCATTTGTTGTAGGATGCACAAACTCCAAAGCACACGCATGCAACAACTGACCATTGGCCTGAATTGTTTTTCTTGGACCATACTTAGGATCTCCTGCGATTGGATGTTCAATATACTGCATATGCACACGAATCTGATGTGTTCTACCCGTCTCTAACTGACACTTGATATACGCAAACTTTTTAAAGTTTTCTAATACTGTAAAATGCGTAATCGCATCTTTCGAATTATTTGCGGTAACCGCCATCTTCTGACGATCCTTATCATCACGACCAATTGGCGCATGAATCGTACCATGCTCATGCGTAAAAGGATTATGTACAATAGCTACATATTCACGATGACACGTTTTATCCTGTAACTGCTGACTTAAAGATTCGTGAGCCACATCATTCTTGGCAACAACCAATAATCCCGACGTATCCTTATCAATTCGATGTACAATACCTGGGCGCATTACGCCATTGATACCACTCAAATCTTTACAATGATAAAGTAAGGCATTCACTAAAGTTCCAGAATAATGACCCGGAGCCGGTTGTACAACCATACCCTTTGGCTTATTGATCACAATAATATCATGATCCTCATATACAATATTTAAATCAATAGGTTCAGGAAGAACTTCGGTAGAATCGAGTTCAGGAATAGAAACCTCAATTTCATCTCCTACACAAACTTTATAACTTGCCTTCATCACCTTTTGATTGACCAAGACATTTCCTTCATCCAACAAATCCTTAATTCTCTTACGCGAAAAATCCAATTTTTCCGCAAGAACCTTATCCAAACGATCCAATTTAGTATCTTCATCTATCTTTAAGATTCTTGTTTCCATCTCTCATGCTCCTTCTTATCATCTATAAACATACTTACTAATATTAATGCGATACCCACTGTAATACAGATATCCGCTACATTAAATACGGGAAATGGATAGCCAAAAATATAGAAACTAAAGAAGTCTCTTACAAAGCCTAGCGTCATACGATCAATAAAGTTTCCAATAGCTCCCGAAAAAACGAGAGACAAACAAATCTGATAACGCGAATCATCCGTTTTAAAAAACATATAAACCATACCCACTAAGGCAATGATTGTTAGTGCGGCAAAAAAGCCCATACCAGCACCCGCAAACATACTAAAACCTGCCCCAGTATTACGAACATATGTCAAATAAAAGAAATGCTTGATCATTTCAACCGAATCATTTAATGCGATAGACCTCTCAATGGCCCACTTTGTCCATTGATCCAGTCCCAAAGTGACCAACACAATCAATAGTGAAGCCACTGCAGTTTTACCTTTTTTCATATACTTCCCCTTTAAAACGACTTATTTTTTCGATGCAAAAACAACATCTTGAAAAACAACCATACACTCATGCCAAGCGCAATAATATACCCAAAAAATCCAAGTGCAGGAATACCCATGATCATCGGCTTCATCTTTGTCGTGCAAATCAAACTTGAACCCATAACCAAAGCCGCAATCAACACACATACGATCAAACGATTCACCATCTGATCAATCTTGGCAAGTGGAGCTTGCGAACCCATTAGATTCAAATTGACCTTGATCTGTCCTCTTTGAACCATCTTCAACACATCACTTGCCTGCACAGGAATATCGATCGAACGAGAAAGCGCATCAATACTACGCTTAGCCGTTGACTTGATTTCTTTTTTCCAGTCAATCTGTGTCAAACTTGACTTATGACTCATCGCAATCTTCATCGTATTCATATTCGGATCTAAAGCTGTTAGTGTTCCTTCAATTGTCATCATGGAACGAGCTAACATACTAATGCCTTTTGGCAAAGAAATCGAATATACATGACAAATCGAAAACATATCCTGGATCAATTTTGCGACATCAATCTCTGAATATGGAACACTCAAATATTGATTCACGAAACGATCCATATCCGCACAAAAAGCCGTATAATCAATCTCCTTTTTACAATCCCCAATCATCAAGATACAATCCACAAGCTTTTGTGTATCTCGCAAGGCAATTGCTCGAACAGCCTCCTTCATTGTTTCACGCTCATTCGCATCTAAAGTTCCCATCATACCAAAATCGATCCATACGATTTGATTATCACGAATCCTTAGATTTCCCGAATGCGGATCCGCATGAAAGAAACCATTCTCAATAATTTGTGAAATATAATTAAACGCCAATTTATCCGCTATCTCACTACGATCATATCCAAGCTCATCTAATTCTTTAGAATCATTGATCTCAATACCATCCACATATTCCATCACAAGAATATTCTTTCTTGTGTATTCATCATAGATTTTTGGCGCATCAATAAACTTACAATCCTTATACTCATTCTTAAAGCGTTTCGCAAATTGAGCCTCAATCGTAAAGTCCATCTCCTGCTTTGCGGTTGTCCAAAATTCATCAATGACCATATCTAGATCTACTACGCTTGATACAATATCTGAAAGATTCAATATCTTAACAGCCTTTCTTAACAAGGCCACATCACGTTCCATCCACTCGTAGATCTTAGGGCGCTGAATCTTTAGCACAACTCTTTCTTTAGACTTCAAAGTAGCAGCGTGCACCTGCGCAATCGATGCGGAACCTAGACAAATCTCATCAATACTTTCAAACTCTTCTTGAAACAAATCGCCATACGTCTCTTGAATGATTTGTTCAACCATAGAAAAAGGCATGGGACTTGCCTGCGAGCGAAGCTTCATTAATTCCTTACAATACCGCTGGGAAAATAGATCCTGTCTTGTCGACATGATTTGCCCAATCTTAACGAAAGTAGGACCCAAGTCTTCAAGTATCATACGAAACTTAACGGGATCCATACCCTTTTGGATATGATGCTTTCTTAATATAGATACAATCTGCGCAAACCTTGCACTCGTTGACATCGTATTCGTATCACTCATCGTTTCACATCCTGCTTTCTACGTAAAGGCGTATTTGTCACTTTACCCCTTTTTAAATCCCTTAGCGAATTTGACTTCTTTTTATCATCCACCAGAATCATTCTCAACAAACGACTCCAGTCCCTATTATTTTTCACCATAACAGTATTTTAACACACTTGTTAGAAATCAAAAAGAAACAGTATAAACTGTTCCTTAATAGTAGTCATCTACCAATGTAATTTTATCCTTTAATGCCTTACCATATCGAAGACTTACATGAATTTCATTATTCTTTGCACAATACTCATCATAACTCTTTGATTTAAACGTATTAAAAATGGTTTGAAGATTCTTTGACATTTCATAATCATCCATCTGCAAATCTAATTTATCCTCATCCTGCACAACATGAAGCATTTTAGGATATGTGATCACCAACGAATTATCCGGTAATTGATCATCTTCCACCATTTCATCCACAACGACACGTACATCGCCAACCGAACTTAAATACGTCTTTGTATATAAATGACAGCTATCTGGCATTGTCGTTGTCATAGTCTGCGTTTCTTTGGACAAATCAATTTGATTTGGACTAATTTGACTCAATTCATATACAAACGTTCCACAACCAATCACAAATAATAAGATTGAAACAACAAGTAATACACCTAATTTACGCATTTGTATCCACCCTCTTTGGCCATGCACGAACTAACATCAATAGGATTGCCAAACTTCCTAATATAAAGGCAATGTCCATACAATATAATCCAGCACTTGTTGTGGCATACATAGCACTGACATAAATCAATACCACTAAACCAATGCCGCTGCCAATCAACACACACGCTACAGGAATCATAGCCAAGACTAAGATGACCTTTAAGACATCGGATTCAAGATGTCTTGGCTTTCTTTCATGATATAAAGGGCGCTCAGGCGTTGGAGGTAAATCACTCGATTTAATATTATCATTCCAAGTATCTTTGATGTCGTCCATCACACCCACGTTGTGCGCATGCAAACGATAACGCTCCACTCTTTTCGCCATAACTTTCACAAAGAAATAAATGGCTAAACATAAATATAGAATGCGACATAAACTCAACATAAAATCTGTGATCATATAGAATCCGACAAAGAATGAAAAAATCATCGACAATAAGAATTGGCATAAAATATCTACCACAATGACTTTTCCAATCAACAAAATCAATACTAAGACAATCGCATCAAATAAAATATGAAAGATTTCATTCATTGAAAAATTACCAAGCTTAGAAAACAATTCCTCCACCTTGGCATATACCTTATCAATCGTTTTATCCGCACGATTTGAGAATGGATCCATTGAATCCGTATTGATTTTATATGCATCTAAAATGTCTTTTACCAATTCATCCACATCACCAAAGCCAGCAACAGCCTCTTCTTCTGTAACACCACCAGCAATCTTGTCATCAATATACGTTCCATATTCTAATATGATGTCTTCTCTTTCTTTATCACTAATCAATGATAACTTCTGATTTAAAACATCTAAAAATTCCTTTTTTAACACCCTACTCCACTCCTTTCAAATATGCATTTACACTATCTGAAAAATCCGTCCACTCCGATAATAACGCATCATATCTTTCAAGACCCAAACTAGTGATGTGATAATACTTTCTAGGAGGACCTTCCGTAGACTCTTTTAAATATGACTCCAATAAATGATCATTCGACAGACGCTTCAATAAAGGATAAATCGTACCTTCATTTACTTGAATTACCTCATTGATACGAGATACAAGCTGATATCCATATAGATCATCGGATACGATAGCCTTTAATACAATCAATTCTAAAACACCTTTTTTAAATTGAGTATTCATGCGCTCCACCCCTATTCTTTCCCATTAAAGATGGTTGAAACACATCTACATACATCTTTTCCAAAGTTGTCAATGAAAGATTACGAATCGACTGTACATACTTAAAGTTTGGATTCATAATCCCATTCTTATATTTCAACTTCATTTCATACGCCTCATTATATTCAATGGCACCCACACCAATCACTTGCACACACATAAATAATTTTGAAGCTTTATTTAATCCCATGATTTTTCCATTACGAACCCAACCACAAAAATACACTGGAATATTCTGAAAGGAGTATCCTGAAATATGGTCAATCGAAATCACAGGAAGATTCATTTTTTTACCTAAACACTGCGCATATTCTTTTGTTGCCCCATGCTTAGAACAATAAATTACCGCTCTTGGCTGCATAATATCACCTCGTACGCTATTATAATATACACACTACCTTGGATTGTCAAGTACTGTGTTATACGTATTTGATTTAGATGAATTTAACATCGAATATTCACTTTATTTTAAAATATCTATCTAACGAAGATTTTAGTAGAATATAGGTGAAATAATATATAGTGCTAATTGATCCTTTAATGTATTAACACAAACACCTGGAAACATATAGGTATCTGGATAACAAAGGTCAACATACAGTGGATACAGTAGCTCAGATGGAATATGAAAGAATTAAAGAAGGAAAAATAAAATGAAATTTCAAAGATTTAAACGCGGAAGTGTTGTAATGGTGGAATTTTCACCATCTATGGGTAGTGAAATCAAGGGGAAACATTTAGCTATCGTTTTAACGAAAAATGATTCACCTAATAATGGTGTGCTAACGGTAATTCCATTAAGTTCAAAAAATAAGCCTTATTATGTTCCAATCGGTAATTTTTTTCTTAATGAAGCAATCCCTTTCTTAGATAAACAATTAAATGAATTCATAGAGAACATAAAAAATGTTACAGATGAAGAGAAAAAAGCAATGTTAGATAATGCAAATAAGTTTATTTTTGTTGCCAAAATGTATCAAAAAATGGGTGTTGACTCCTATGCAATGGTACAAAATATCTCCACAATCAGCAAATTAAGAGTTCTTAAACCAATAAACAAGTATGATCCCATTTTAAAAATTAGAGTTTCAGATGAAATCATGACAGTACTTGATAATAAATTAATAGAATTATTTACAAAGTAAATCTTTTGACTTTAGAGTTATGAGATGTTAATATACTTATGAACAACGGCCTTGGCGCCATTGATTATTACACAACGGCCTTAGCGCCATGTAGAAAGTCACTGATTTATTTCAGTGGCTTTTCTTTATTATCAAATCTTTGTGTGAATGTCAAATCTATGGCTGCTTAATTAATGCTGAAGAAGAGATTTTGAATGCAATTTCAAATTTTTAAGACCTAATTAAGATATAATACAACATAAAATCATTAAATCCCCTTTATGTAAAGGGGATTTGGCTTAGTTAGTAAATTTTTCGTAGAACTCCATACTCTCAAGTACGCTTGTATCCTGGATTGGATTATCATCCAAACGTAAAGCTTCTAATAATTCTAGATCTTTTAATGGAGTTACATCTGTAATGTAGTTTGCCTTCAAAGTTAGTGAACGCAAATATTTAAGTTTAGATAATGGAGTTAAATCTGTAATCGCATTGTGATCCAAACGCAAATAAGAAATAAACTCTAAATGTTCTAATGGTGTTAAATCTTCAATGACATTGTTGTATAGATCCACATCGCAAAGGTTTGTTAGTTCTTTTAATGGTGTCAAATCTTTAACATTATTGTTTTCCAAAGAAATGATTTCCAATTGCTTCATATCCTTTAAACAAGTAATATCCTTAATATCATTACGACCCACATTCAAATACACCATGTCTTTGGCATCCTTTAAAATACGAATATCCTTGATACGGTTTGTGAACAAATTTAAATGCTTCAATTGATGCGCATTCTTTAAGAAATTGATTTCAGTTAACTGACAGAACTTCGCATCTACACTTTCCAAATGCTCAACATTTGTGAATTTTTCTAGATTCTTTAAACGGTTTTTAGAAACATTCAATTCTTTTAAATCACCCAAGTTATTCAATAAAGACATATCTTTAAATCCAGACTGTTCCATAGACAAAGATTCTAAGTGGTTTAATTCCTTCAAGAAAGTAAAGTGTTCTGGTTCATTATAAGAAATATTCAAAGATTTAAGATTTGAAAATTCCTTTAATACAGAATAATCCTTTAAATATGGACAGTTAGAAACATTCAATTTCTTCAAGTTTTTCATTGACAACAATGGACTTAAATCGGACATTAAGTTTGTGTTTAAATCCAATTCTTCAACATTAGAAAGATATGTTAAATCTTCGATATTGAATAAACGCATACCACCCATATCCAATTTCTTTAATTTCTTGAGTACACCTAAGATGGCATAGCTAAAAGGACCATTTTCAGTATTGATATGAACCTCTTCTAACTTCTTACAATGCTCTAAATAAATCAAGCTATCAACTTTCGCCTTTGAAAGATTCAATACTTCCAAATCAATCATTGCAGCAACGCTTGAAATATCCATTGTATATAAATTGTTTCTTGAAATATTTAATTTTTTTAGTTGTCTAAAACCATGTAGAGCCTGTAAATCTCTTAATTGATTTCGAGAAACATTTAAACAAACTAAATTATGTAAATCCTTGATTGGATCCAACGTCTGTAACTTATTATTGCTCGCATTTAAAGTTTCTAGATTCTCCGCATACTGCAAACCTTCTAGAGTCTCTATTTCATGATCCTGTACTTCTAAATGGATCAATTCCTTCATCAAATCTTCGGTTAGTTCTTCTTCTTTAACACGCAAAGTACGCGCAATTACACTACGTAACGCATCATCTTGAATAAGCATAAAATAAATGCCCTCCTTTATATATTCATTATAATCAAAATATAACATAATAACTATATAAAAATGGTTTTTTTAATGACAATGTTGTTAGAAAATGCTAAAATGAAAGCAGTTAAGGATTAGACTCGTATTCTGATTGTGATAAATGCTATTGTATGCAAATACTTTCTATTTTAACGGTCAAAGGATATTGGCTTAGTCCAGGAGGTATAGGCATGAGCACAGGTAAAGTAAAATGGTTTAACGCTGAAAAAGGTTATGGATTCATTACCAGTGAAGATGGAAAAGATGTATTCGTACACTATTCATCAATTAATTCTGAAGGATTTAAAACTTTAGAAGAAGGACAAACTGTTACTTATGACGTTGTTGAAAGCGATCGTGGACAACAAGCTAACAATGTCACAGTTGTAGATACAGCTGCGTAGAAATTTGTTCGAATCAAGCGCACATCGTGCGCTTTTTTCATGAAAGAGAGGGATTTTATGTTAGAGCGATATGAAAAAGTAAAAGAATATGTATATTCTCAATATGCCAAAATTTATAATGAAGATTTAAAAGTAGCCGCCCTTACCCATACTGCGAGTGTGGACCTTTCCATTACATTTATTGCCATGGCAAGAGGCACCAATCTAGAACGAGCTAAAGTAGCTGCTCTATTTCATGACTATGCACAATTTATAGACAACTGCCCACATTCTCAACATGCCAAATTATCAAGCCTTCACGCCTATAAGTACTTAAAAGAAAGTGGCCTATTTAAAACTACAGAAATTGATGATATTACTTATGCGATTCGTCAACATTCCAAAAAAGACTCTTTTGATTCACCACTATGTGAAGCCTTAAAAGATGCTGACGTATTAGCACGTTTTCTAGAAAATCCCGAAAAAGAAATCACAGGAATGAAAAGACAGCGCCTGCTTAACGCCTGCGCTGATATTCAAAGTCATTAAAATTTTTGATAATACAGTTCGACACTCGCATCGAGCTGTTTTTTTAATTGGTTAAACACCTTCATAAATACATCTTTATCATACACGATCCAGTCAATGTAGGAAAAGCTCTTACCAATAGCTCCCCCAACCGCTTTACCTGCATGCACCTTAGAAATAGCTTCATCCAATTGTTTCGATAATTTCTGACGATACAAAGCATCTTCTTTATTATGGAAAGGATTTGAATAATACACATAACCAAACTCACCATCTTTACTCGATAGATCCGCAAGCACTTCTTCCTTTTCCTCAATCGTTTGTTCCACCAATAAAGGATGCGTAGTAAAAATAAGCTTCATATCTTTTCTTAAGGCATCGTGCGCAAAATCCTGAATTGGCTGATATACCGAATAAATATCAATTGGCTTATCATATACTTTCCAATGATTCTTTTCTACCAATCCCATAATCACTTCATAAAAATCAATCATTTGACAGAACTTCATATCTGAGTCTGGTGTATCAATAAAATCAACACGACAAATATATGCCTCATACGCAAGCTGCCCAATCGCAAGCTCCACAAGATACATACTCATTTCTTTTTTATTTTCCGGATTACCAATCAAGTTAAAACCAGGACAATATACTTTACAATCCAACATATCATTTTCAATTTGATAAAAGACATGAAAATCTGCCAAAGTATATTCCTCATTTTTGATCTGAACCATAGCCTGAATTGCCTTTTGCGACATAGGCGGTAAAGTCGCATTCATGATCCAGTTTTGTTTCACACTCTTAGGTGCAATGTCACAAAGCATCTGACATAAATATTGTGTTGTCTTATTTGGACCAGTGTCAAAAGTCATCTCAAAAGAATCATAAAAGCTTTCGACAAAGAAATGGGCACCACTAATTTCCATTACCTCTTCATCCAATTCTTGAATTAATTCATTTAACTCTTCATATTGTTCGGCCTTTAAACAATTAATAATTGCACCCTGTTTTTCTTCAAAATGCTTCCAGAACGCTAAACCATTTGTATAAGCACTCATTGATGATCTCCCTTCTTATAATTCTTTAATAATAGATATTAAGGCATCCGCCACAAGTGTATGACCCTTTTCATCCATATGGATCCCATCCAAACTTCCAGCTACAGCACTCGTATCAATCACTTCTACATTCAAACCAGAACAACCCTTTTCTAAGTATGGCTTTGTATTTTCTAAAATATCAAAACCTGCTTGACCAAAATTACTAGCTGTTCTTTCATTTTTTAATCCATCCACATTCATTTTAGGTGGACACACCACAATAAACTTAGGTAACTTAGATCCATCACGATAGTTTTCCGGATTTAAGGCTCTATACATCAAAGTACGAATCCCCTTCTCTATTGATATAGAATTCGTTGAAAACTGACGCTTCGCATCGTTTGTACCCAACATAATAAACACAACATCAATGGGAGCATGCGTCTTTAAAACCATTGAAATCATTTTTGCCCCATTACGATCCGCATCATATGGATCATCCAAACACAATGTTCGACCACATAAACCTTCCTCAATGATTTCATGTTCTTTAAAAGACTGCTTTATCAATTGTGTAAAACGATTTTTTTGTCTAGACGCATCCAAGGCATCATAACCCCACGTATTACTGTCCCCATAGAATAATATCTTCATTTTAGAATCCTACTTTCTGTAATAATCATATCTAACTTAATATCGGTTGGTTTAATATCAAAATTTGTTTCCTGCACATCAAAAGCTACACCAATCTTCAATGCAGAACTTTTACTTAAATACCTGTCATAATAGCCTTTTCCATACCCCATTCGATATGTACCAAAGAATCCAACGACTGGTACTAAAATCACATCTAAATCTTTTACTTCCTGTATTCCAATGGGTTCAATCGTTGAAAATGGACCCTTACTCTTTTCTTCATGATCCGAATAAAAGGCAATCGTAGTATCATCTAACATCTTAGGAATATATAAGTCAAATTTATCACGAAACATTGTATACACATCCACTTCATAGCGAATTGGAATATACGTTCCTATTTTTCCTTTTAAAAAAGGCAAAACACAATTTGTGATTGCCTTTTCCTTTTCAATTCTTTTAGAATTTGTTAATGAACTACGCCTTTGAATACACTCTTTACGCTTATCCAATGCTGTCACTCATATCTAGCTTCAACATTTGATTCAACTCAACCGCATATTCCATTGGAAGTTCACGCGTAAATGGTTCTAAGAATCCCATAACGATCATTTCAGTGGCTTGAGAACGAGTTAAACCACGAGACATCAAATAGAACAATTGTTCTTCACTAATGTTTGAAACTGTCGCCTCATGCTCAATTTGAGACGTATCATTATAAGATACATTCATTGGAACTGTATCACTACGTGATTTCTTATCTAAAATCAAAGTATCACATTCAACTTTACTCTTGGCATAGGCCGCATTTTTAGAATGTGTTACCCAACCACGATAGTTTACTTCACCACCATTACGCGCAATAGATTTAGAAATAATTGTACTCGAAGTATGAGGAGCCAAATGAATCATTTTACTTCCCGCATCCTGAATCTGGTTTTCACCGGCTACCGCAATTGAAATTGTTGTTCCCTTTGCGTATGGCTCAGCCAAGATACAAGCTGGATACTTCATATTTACATGCGAACCAACGTTTCCATCGATCCATTCCATGTGTCCATTTTCAAATACTTTTGCACGCTTCGTAACTAAGTTCAAGATATTACTTGACCAGTTTTGTACCGTTGAATAACGACATTTCGCATTCTTATGTACATAGATTTCTACAACAGCCGCATGCAAAGAATCCTTTGAATATGTCGGTGCCGTACACCCTTCTACATAATGCACATCAGCACCCTCATCTACAATAATCAATGTTCTTTCAAATTGTCCCATCTGCATAGAGTTAATACGGAAATACGATTGAAGTGGTTTTTCCAACTTCACACCCTTTGGTACATAAATAAACGATCCACCAGACCATACAGCCGTATTTAAAGCTGCATATTTATTATCTGTATAAGGAACAAGTTTACCAAAATATTCCTTTAATAAATCTGGACATGCCTTTAATGCAGAATCCGTATCCAAGAAGATAACCCCCTTCTCTTCTACTTCTTCTAACATATTGTGATATACAACTTCACTCTCATATTGTGTAGATACACCGGCTAAGAATTTTTGTTCCGCTTCCGGAATTCCTAGCTTATCAAACGTATTACGAATCGTGTCTGGCACTTCATCCCATGACTTTTCTTGTTTATCACTTGGTTTGATGTAGTATGTGTAATCATCAAAGTTGATTTCACTTAAATCTGGACCCCAATTTGGATTTTGTTGCTTTTCAAAAGAATGATATGCATCAAGTCTTAGCTGCAACATCCATTCAGGCTCCTTTTTGATTTTTGAGATCGTACGAACTGTTTCTTCATTCAATCCCTTTTGGGTTTTATAAACACTGACATCTTCATCATGAAAACCATATTCATATTCACTAGAAAGTGCGATATCTTTTTCGTTACTCATCTTTTCCATCCTCACTTTCCTTAATCATTTCACGCATAGCCTTCCATCCAATTGTGGCACAATTGATACGATTGGCTTGTTTTCCGACATTTTGAAACGCTATGGCCTCATCTAAAACATCTTCATCATATTCTTTTTGATCAATCATTTTGAAATAATTGTCCATGATTTCTTTTGCTTCTTGTGTTGTCTTTCCTTTTAATAATTCAGACATAATTGAAGTCGAAGCCGTTGAAATCGTACAGGCAACCCCATCAAAACGAATATCATCAATTTTTCCATCTGAAATTTTTGTCTGCACCGTAATATCATCAATACAAGAATCACTCGCCATATGACGTGACATGTAACCACTGTCTTTTGTCAATTCTTTATTACGAGGATAGTCATAATGATCCATAATAATCTGGCGCATCAACATTGGATCAATATTTGACATAATTAAGCTTCCTTCCTAAAAGAAAATGCTGACACAGTTTTCCACTGTCGCATTCTTCAAAGCATCAATCAATTGATCGACTTCTTCTTTTGTGTTGTACAAATAGAAACTTGCACGACAAGTACCCGGTGTCTTTAAAACTTCCGGAAGTAATTTAGCACAATGCTGTCCCGAACGAACGGCAATGCCAAACGTATTTAAATAGCTTGCGACATCTTGCGCAAAAATCATTTGATCTTTATCCTTCACATTAAATGTCACAATGCCACTCTTCGCATTTTCATTGTATACAACGATATTTCCTAAAGCTTTCGCTTTTTCTAAGAAATATTCCTTTAATTCAACTTCATGCGCATGGATATTCTCTTTTCCAATCGCATCCAAATAATCCATGGCAGCCGCCATACCAATGACACCCTCAATAGGTTGTGTTCCAGATTCAAACTTTAATGGCGTTTCCTTTAAAGTTAATGAACAAGACTTATCAAAGCGCGCATTACTTTCTCCACCATAGAAAATTGGTTCTAACTGATCCAACCATTTTTTCTTTCCATATAATGCACCTACGCCTGTAGGACCACACATCTTGTGGGCACTAAACGCATAGAAATCACAATCTAAATCTTGCACATCAATATTTAAATGGGGTGTACTCTGTGCTCCATCAATCACTAATAAAATGCCTCGTTCATGACAGATCTTGGCAATTTCCTTAACAGGAGCTACAAAACCTAAAACATTGGAAACCATCGCAATCGCAACAACTTTAACTTGATTGGTTAAGACACTTTTAAAGTTTTCAACTGTAATCTTACCCTCTTCATCCAAAGGAATATAATCAATTTTAGTTCCTTTTTTCTTTCCTGCCTGCATCCAAGGCAAAATACTTGAGGCATGTTCACTTTCATCGCTTAAAATGACATCCCCTTCATGTAAAAGCTGTTCTGTAACCATCATCGCTACAAGATTCAAGCCTTCACTCGAACCTGATGTAAATACGATTTCTTCTTTGTGTTTCGCATTTAAGAATTTTTGAGTACGAACACGAGCCCCTTCAAAAGCCGCATCGACCTGTGCACTCATTTCATAATCACCACGGTGAGCATTGGCACCAAGGTATGTATAATAATTTACTACGGCATCAATCACAGGTTGAGGCTTTAATGTCGTAGCTCCGTTATCTAAATACACTAGAGGCTTATCTGACATCTTACGCGTTAAAATCGGAAAATCTTTACGTATTTTATTGATGTCCATATAATCCAACCTTACTTTCCATTTCTTGACGAAGATTTTCTTTCAATTCTTCATCTTCAACTAAATCAATAACTGGCAAGAAATAGCCAACACTTAATAATCCTACAGCTTGTTTAGTACTCAATCCACGAGACTGTAGATAATACAATTGATCAGCATCAGGCTGTCCAATGGTTAGGGCATGGCTTGCCTTTACATCATTTTCATCAATTAATAATAGGGGAATAACTTTTGTCTTATGTCCCTGACCCAAAGTTAATACACGCGTTGCCTGATGAGACTGCGCATCGAAACATCCCTTTTTGATATTTCCATTGGCAACCATTTGATATTGTCCATGATCAAATAAAACGGCAAAGTTTTTCATTTGACCATTTGTATGAGGCGCATTATGTCTTACTTCCATATCACATACTTTTTCAATGTGTTCCTGACATAATTGACCACTTAAAATTTCATATTCAGCCCCCTGCTCTTTTAGATCCACATAGTGATTCCATTTCAATGGGCTTTTTTCTAGATCCAAGACACCCATTTGGCAATTGGCATCTTGTTTAAGTACCATATTAATATTTAATTCGCACGCATTTTCAGCATGGTTTAAAATAAAGAATTTTGAAAAAGAATTTTCTAAACATTCCACATTCAAATCTAATTTTGTACAATCTTTACTCAATTCAATTAAATATGATTTTTGATCATGACGATCAATTTGAATGTTTAAAGTTTCGCTATTGTGTACTTCCTTGCGATTAAGCATATTTTTTAGCTCCACAAGAACCTAAAGAAATAGGTTGTTTATCATCTTCTTTATTTGCGGTTACGTGGTACTCTTTTTCAATCCATTCATATCCATCCTGGTCAACTTTTTCAACCAAACTTGCATCACCAGATACAACGATTTGTCCATCCATTAATACGTGAGCATGTGTTGGCTGTAAATATTCATAGAAACGTGCATAGTGAGATACGATCAATAAACCAAGATCTGTTTGTTGCTGACATTGGTTGATGGCATCTGAAACAATACGCAATGCATCGACATCAAGTCCTGAATCAATTTCATCCAACATCGCAATGGCTGGTTTTAACATCATCATTTGAACGATTTCATTACGTTTCTTTTCACCACCACTAAAACCATCATTTAAGAAACGATGAGCCAAGTCAGGTTTCATTTCTAATTGTTCAATAGCTTTATCCATTTCTTTGATGAATTTAAATAATGAGATTGGTTTTTCTAAACGTGCATTGATGGCACTTCTTAAAAAGTCAGAGTTTGTAACACCAGAAACAACACTCGGATATTGCATACCCAAGAAAAGTCCGGCTTTGCTTCTTTCATCGACTGACATTTGTAGTACATCTTTTCCATCTAATGTGATTGAACCTGATGTAACTGTATATTTTGGATTACCCATAATGGCTGCAAGCAATGTAGACTTACCATTTCCATTAGGTCCCATTAGGGCATGACGCTCACCTGATTTTACAGTTAAGCTCAACCCTTTTAAAATTTCTTTATTCTCCACGGATACATGAAGATCCTTAATGACCAAATCTGCCATACCTTCTACCTCTTTTCACTGCAATATAATACCAAATAATTATTAAAATCTCAATTAATACGTCTCGAGCCTTCATTGCAATTTAAAAAGATATCTCGTATAATTGAAAAGACATTCTCAAGGAGGTTAATTATGACTGATATTTTACGAAATAACTGGTTTGTCGTACTTATTGCCATCATCATTATTGGTTTTATTGGCTACTTTATCTACGACACCAATAAAGATAATGTTTCCGCAAAAACAGCGAACAACGAACAAGTTGTTGCTTCTATTAATAAGGATGACATTACTGCTGATGATTTATATGATGAATCCACACCTTATGATGGCTCTACTATTTACAATATGTATAAAAATGCCGTTATTGATCAATCCATCAAAACTACAAAAGATTTAAAGAAACAAGCTAGCACATTAGAGTCTAACATCAAATCGAATGCATCGAGTCAAAGCGATGACTATGAATCCACACTAACAACAGAACTTGCTAAATATGGTTATGCATCCTATGAAGAGTTAAATGATTATTGCTTAACAAGTGTTAAAGAAAAAGAAATGAACAAAAAATACATCACGAAACATTTTGATGAAGTGAAAAAGGCTTGGGAAGAAAAAAGTCCAAGAACCGTATCTATTATTAAGATGGAAGTTAGTGATGCCGATAATCTAACAGAAACAGAAGCGAAAAAGAAAAGTAATATTGAAAAGGCTTTAGAAAAAGAAAGTTTTGCGGATGTTGCCAAAGCCTTCTCTGAAGATTCAAATACCGCTAATAAAAAAGGATTTGCAGGATACATTGATTCAGATTCTACAAGTTCGGATTCAAGTTCAACATCTACGGTTCCTGCCGACGTTGTAACAGCCGCCATTGCTCTTAAAAAAGGTGAAACAAGCGACTGGGTTACAGTTACAAGTTCAAGTGGAACAAGCTTATATAAAGTATATGTAAAAGAAACAAACGCAAAGAAGATCTTCAATGCGAAAAGTGACACTGTTTCAAACCAAGCATTGTATGCCATCTTAAACAGTGATTCTTCTCTTTCATATAAGATCTTAGATTCTTATGCGAAAAAATTAGATATCAAATTCAACGATAAAGACACAAAGAAAAAATTCGACAGCTATGTAAAAACAACTTATGGAGGTGATCAATAATGAAAAAGACACCTATATTATTCGTATGTGCGGCTATGATGTTGACAGGATGCTCTGGGGCAACCGCAAATATCAAAGATAAAGATGAAACAATCATGACTATTGGTGATACAAAATACACTAAGGGTGATGAATATGAATTATTGAAAGTATCGACAGGTACAGATCTTACAATGGAACTTGTAAAACAGGCTATCTACAAACAAGAAGTCAAAGTTACAAAGGAAATGAAGGAAAAAGCACAAGAACAAGTCGACAACTACAAAGAAAACATGGAAAACTTTGATGAACAAATTCAATCCTTGGGCTATAAAAATAGTAAACAATATATGAATAAAGTTCTAATTCCAAGTTTACAAGCAAGTGAATTAACTGAAAAATACTTCACAGACGCAAAGAAAGACATCCAAAAAACATACAAACCAAGTAAAGCTCGTATCATTCAATGTGAAAATAAGGCTACAGCTAAAAAAGCATTGAAGGCATTAAAGAGTGGAACAGATCCAGAAGAAGTCGCTCAACAATATATGATTGAGTCTGCAACATATTCTGGAAAAGAAACATTGGTAACGACAAAGACAACGGATTTATCAACTCGTTTGATCAATAAATTGTCAAAGACAAAAAAAGCCGGAGTTATCGATGAAGTCTTCACAAACGAAAGCAGCGGAAATACATATGCCTATGTTGCTGTATTAGTATCCAATACATACAAAGACATTAAAGATGAAGTATACACTACATTAAGCAGTGACGATGACATCACAAAAGAATGCCTTGTTTATTATTTAAAGAAATATAATTTTGAAGTACACGATCAAGATGTATTCAATAATTTAAAGGCAAACAATCCTGAATATCTAGTTTCTAGACCAGATTTATCTGAATCAAACGACTAAAAAAAGGCCATTAGACATTAAGTCTAGTGGCCCATTTTTTTCATCATTTCATCCAGTTCAAACCGAAAATTAAATTCTTCTATATCCTGTAACCCTATATAGAACAAACAATCTATATCCTCATGATCAAATACGTAACAATGCTCCTTATCCATGTAGCCTTCTGGCCATAAACATCCCGCATAATCATAGAGCTTTTTGGTCTTCACATTTTGTTGAAGACGACCAATGATCATTAATTTCTTTGTCCCCTCTTTTAAAGTGACGACACTACCAATCGGTAATAAATCTTTCATGCCTACTCCTTTCTAATAACTTACGTTGATTTTAAAGCCCAGTCCTGCTATAAAGCCAAGTTTTGAGCCGATTTCCCACTCTCGGCTTGAAAAATGATAAGAGAAATTTGCCTCTGCACTACCTACACTTCCCTGTGCTGTTAAAGTGACTTTTGCGCCAAGAATGTTCAATACACAACGTGTCTCGCCACGTAATGCGGCAACACCAACGCCAGCTTCAAACGACTGCTCTTTGGCAGAAAAAGCGGCTTTACAAGTCGCATACGCAACACCGACTTGACCCGTCGCCCTTGCACTCGCATAGACTTTTGAATTTCCAATACGCGCATTCACTGTAGAAGATAGTAACGCAAGACTTGACTCTGCATTTAAAACAATACGCGGATCAAACTTCTTGTTCTTCCATATCCTTGCACTAATACTCGATTTAATTTCTCCATCAAGCAGTGTGGCATTAGCTCCTACATGGAAATAAGGCTTTGTGTAATTTTTATTCCATTCTTTAAATGACTTTGTATAACGAATCGATCCATACGAATACCGACTCTGTTTTGTCAGTTGTGAAACTAGATTTAAGTTTGTATACTTGATCAAATTCACCTTTCCAGGTTTCCAAGTACTTTGTTTGTGCTCACAAGACTCAATTAAAGATGCACTCTTCGACAAATAATTCGCAATATCCATGATTTCTTTGGCAATACGATATTGCCTTTCATTGATTGTCGGATCTTTCGAATAAATCTGTCGAGATGCCAATGCCTTATATTCAAGACTTAGATTTTGACAAGCTGCACTATCGGCGTTCACGATTCATGATCCCCTGAATCTGAATTTGAATCAAATATTGAATTCGATTGATTTTTTGATTCACATAGACAAACTCTTCATTCGATACAACATTTTTTGTTTGATTTAACAACGCATTTAAATCACTAGACAAAGCATTGTAGAAATTTATCTCATTCATAACGCATCAAAGATTGTTCATTTTCCTGATATAGATTTGCGGTTTGATGTAAGTACGTAGAAAAACGAGCTAACGTATCTAAATACGACATCATTGCTGGATTCAACTTTTGAAACTCTTCCATAAAATGCTTAGATGCAGGAGATTGCCAAATTGATTCCACATAATACATTCTAGATTCAATTTCGTTAAATACAGTTCGAATCTCATTGGCATACGCATCCACCTGCTTAGAATATGCCATTACATCTTCACTTGATATTTGAATTTGTGCCATACTTTTCTCCTTCTACAATAACAGCCTAGCTTGCGCAACACGATCTTGCTGAAGCTGTTCATAAACCGAAGCTGTCTGCTTCAATACATTGCTGTATTCTTGAATCACTTGATACATTTCATTTAATGAAGGTCTGAATTCTTCGAGTTGATTTTGAAAAGCTAAGTGATCCACACCTTGCCAGATACTTTGCATCTGTTCCACCTTTTTGTATAAATTTTGAATTAAATCATTATAGCTATCCGCCTTGTTTTTCACATAAACACTCGCTTGATAGACTTCAGAATAATCCACTGATATTTTCATTTTTACCTCCCGTAAATTAAGATATCGCCATGAGCGATTTGATTTTCTTGAAACGTTTTATTTAAATCTAAAAAATAATTTCCTGTCACGTTAAACACATACAGTACTTCATAACCTAAAAACTCATTTAAAAACATTTTCACTACATACAATTGAGATACATATACCATTCTTAGATCAAAAGACAGATATATTCCAACCTCATTCACAAATACCAATCCCTTCATTTTGATCTTTAAAAAAGACACAATCAAAATGTTCATATGGAAGCTTACGCTTTAACATATATCCATATTCTTTTAAGCCATAACCAACCCATACAATCTGGGCGTTGTATAGTTTCTTTTGAAACACCTCTTGATTTAACAGCTGCATGTCCACACACACTACATATACATCACTCTCTTTATGCCAATCTCTTGTGATCATGAGATGGGCTAAACTTTCACATATGCGATTGATTTCCAATTCATACTCCGTATGCATATACAAAATGAATAATTTTTTTGTTTCATCCATAAAAACCGGTCGATCACTCTTACATTCAAAACCAATACAGTTTTTTTCCTTATTGAATATCATTGATTTTGTATCTCTTAATTTCAGATCTGTTTCTTTGATCTTTCGATATAAAATTTCAACATATGCATTGTGATACAACGTCAAGTTTAGATACGAAGGCAGATGGTAGGTGTCAAAAAATATTCTTTTATCATCTAAACTCTCTATATCAAATACATACTTATTTAAAATCCATTTAAAATTTGTGTTTTCATTATTCGTAACCACAAATGAAATTACATGTTGATCCAATTCAGAAAGATCCAAATTCTCATCTTCGAAAATAATACAAACACCCTCATGAATCATTGAAAAATAACGAGATTGAAAGAAACTAAAATCAACATAAGAATCCAACCTGTTTGTTCCATATACATAGATTGTTTCATTTTCAAAATACTTGATCAAACGATATACAATATCTAGACTTTTTGTATACAACAACTGTAATGACATGAATTCAATCTCACATTGTCTTTGTTCAAAAGGAAGATCTAACACACCGAATACATGTTCAGGAATGTTTTTAGGTAATAACACCCATTCTCTTACTTCCTTTAAATCATGAATTTGATCCTTTAATACATCTATGACGCGCTGACCTGCATGATAGTTTGAATGCAGTACTTCCTTTTTCTCATTGATTTCGCGCCAAGCTATTTCATCGATTGAACTCTGCAAATAAAAACTTCGACAAGATTGATTTTTTTGTTGGTGCAAAAGAATCATATCTCCTGGATTTTTTAAATGATACGCCATTTCATTTTGAAGCATTTCCCGACTATCTTGTACGCTGCTCACATGAAAACAAGCTCGCCAAGTTGTATTTGACCAAACTTGATCATCAATAATACCAGCAGGTTTTTGTGTACTTAAAACCAAATGGATGCCAAGTGATCTTCCAATGCGTGCAATTTCCTGTAACTGCGACATAAATTGTGGAAAGCGCATTTTTAATTGGGCAAATTCATCCACAAAGATCCATAAATGTGACATTGTATGAATCTTATTGTAGGAATGAATATCTGATACCTTTTCTTTTAAGAACAATCTCTGTCTTTTCTCCAGTTCATAATTCATGCTCTGAAAAAAACGTTCCATAGATTGTGCATCTAAATTGGTCACAATTCCTGCACAATGCGTAAATTCATAAAATGGTTGTCCAAAGGCACCACCTTTAAAATCAATCAATATATATTGAAATTGTTGAGGCGTATTATGCCATATCAGCATCATTAAAAGAAAACTAATAAATTCACTCTTGCCAAAGCCCGTCATACCTGCGACTAAGCCATGAGGACCATACGTTTGAAAATCCATATATACAATTTGTTGGGTATCATCGATTCCTACTGGTACTTTCATTACATACTCAGATTTTCGTATAGGACCCATTTTGATCAGTTCATCATAGAAATCTGTATATTCATTTCGTAACACAAGTCGTTTTCGATTGCAGCTTAATTCTGTTATCGCAATCGTTTGAATTTGGTAGTCATAATGGAAAGATGGTTTTTGATTTCCCACATAAATCAAACAATAATACGACTTAGGAAGATATGTCCCTTCTACATCAACGACAATTGTATCCGCATCGATTTTTTCATGAATTGCACAATAGGGATTTAGAAGAATTCGTTTCATTCCATTAAATTCCTGCAGCCATACCCATTTACGCTTTTGTTTGGAATACCACAAATAATTCTCAAATAAAACCAAGCTGTCCTTCACATCGCCTTTGATCCAACAAACCTCTCCTTGTTTCAAAAAGACTGGAACTTGAACAGATTGATTTAAGTTTGAAATCAACTGTTCTCTTTTCTGCATCAAATCATTGAGTGCATATTCATACGAAACTTCACGATAACTGACTTCACACCACTTGTCGTATGTACACCCCACATAGATCACATCTCTGTTTTCGTGTTGATATGTATCTATATATTTAGAAATATATTCATCAATCTTCTTTTCAAATGCTCCTTTAGATACAGCACCCTTTTCATACATCTTCTCAATGTAGGCATTATACATATCGATACTTTTGGTGCTCTCTTTTACACTTAACTTATATTGATAATTCCGGTTATATAAACCATACACCATAAAAGTAAATGCCATTGTCAAAGAACTGATCATACTTGTGAAGAGGGTTTCTATTCTTTGTTTTTGAAGATATCCAATTAGAATGGAAGAAATAAAACCCGAACTTGCGATCATACAACTCGGTCCTATCGCACTAAATAGACTTTGTTTTTGTACAGTACGCATAATTTGCGGCATCTGAATATCAAACTTTTGAACCTTTGGCATTTCAACATTTAAATCAGACGGATAATACGCTCTATTTTTACAATCTAGCTCTGCATTTATATACGGATTATTGACCATATCCAAAAGTACATAGTCTTTTAAATAAATCATGCGAATATTCGCAAACACGATTTCATCCTGCATACAAAGACTGCAACATTTTACTCGTTTTGAATTGACATACGTACCGTTTAAACTATCAAAATCCTGTAATACACCTTCTTCAATTTGAAAATGATATCTAGATACGCCATTTGTACATAATTGAATCTCACACGCATCACTTCTTCCAACCTTTATCTTTTTAGAAATCGGAAAATGACACATTGTACTTTCCTTTTCTTCTAGATAGAATAAAGCTTCTTCTAAAATGCATGATTCGCCATACCGCAACAGTTTTTTAGATTGATTCCATACGATACACACACCATTTCTTCTTTTTTCAAAGGAATACTTTAAAAATGACTTTATGCAGTTTAAATCAAAGTAGTGACAGGATGAATCTGTGTATACCCATAGTTTGATCATAATTTAAAGATTTGTTTAAACCACATCCGTATTTTCTGCATAAAAGTGATTCTCACAGCTGACCTTTTAATTTCCTCTTTTTTTAATACTTCGCGATGCTTTGTCTTTACCTCAATCGACGTCTTTTTCTTCTTCAAAGAAATTTCAACATAATCGTGTCCCACCACATCTTTTTCAATTGGAATACACTTACCATTGACTAAAACATACTCAATCTTATCTTCAGACCATATTTGTACCTTGTTCTTTTTACGCGTATAGTGAATTTTGGGCTTAGAAGCCTTTTGAATATGCTTCGTATTCTTTTTTAAGACCACTTCATTATCTTCATTCACAACCCAGACACGTTCAAATTCAACCACTTCATCTTTTTCTAGAACTTGTTCACTTTTTGAAACCATTTCAATCTCTTTATCGGGACTAAACACAAATTCATATTCTTTCTTTTCTAGATTCATTAACGCATCACTTGTATATGTCACAATTTTTAATACATCATCTTTGACCATACGATTAAAGACTTTCTCAAAATCCATATCCATGAACGTATCATTTAAATAGTACTCCACTCGCATGTACGCATTTGAATCATCAAACTTGTACTCTAAACTTGGCAGCTTCTTTAATTTCATGCGATTCACAACCACTTCATTGTTCATAAACAATTGACTCGCAGGGGCCTTTTTATCAATTTGGACATAGATTTGATCACTTACCTCATGTCCATATATATCTTTGGCATATGCACTCACACAATAGATGACATCCTGATTATGTATGGCTGGTAAACGAATTGTTTCATTGAGCGCATAGCGCGTCTTAATACCATTAAGATCTACATCGATATATCCTCTTTCTAATTTTGATACATTGCGAATCGCATTCACGATAACATCTTCATTGGATAGCTTACTTGAAGGCGTTAATGTGACTACCGGCAAAATATTCGAATATTCAATAGAACCTTCAATACGTTTTTTAAATTGTGGATACACTTTGTGTTCTAACTCAAATGTATACTTTCCATTTTTTGAATGATCGATTACCACTTGATCTTTATCTTCTAAATCAAGCGAATAGTAATAAATGCCATCACAATACACGTGCAAATTAAACGCCTGTTTACATATCGATTCAAATTGAAGATTTGAATGATTTTCTTTTGTATACACGGCAGAATTTAATAGGCATTCAGGATATTCAATAGGTAAGATTTTAATTTCTCTTTCCACCTTATTTTGTGCAATATCCGTACAAACGATTCGTAAAGATTGATTTTTAGATGTAACATCCACATCAAATTCAAGACCTTCACAATCTATTTGTTCATCATCTAAATAGACCTGAATACTTTCGACGTTTTCTTCGAAGATCTTTACATGAATGGTTTCTTTATCTTCTAAAGGAAGTACATCTAGAATCTTTTGATTATTTGTATTCAATACAATATCTGGCATTGTCGTATCTAATAGAATTGTCTTTTCACCTTCCTGTAAAGCATAGCCATCTACATCTTTTAAAATATATACAAGCTGTGTGATTCCTTCTTTTTGAATGTCGATAAAAGTATGTTCATTATTTAAATCAATTTCTTTGCCATCATAAAGAACTAAACTAGAATCTCGATCCACTTTTTCATCAAAAAATAACTCAATATTTCCTGTCGCAGAAGCTACACCATTAATAAAGTTTTCTGTTTCCTGCCAATATATAAAATCTGTATATTCAACATCTTGTAGAGAAATCATAAACCCCTCCAAAATTCATAAAGATTTTTCCATCTTTCACTTTTCAAATTGTCAATAAAAACCACTGGAATTTCCATATTCTCACTCTCCTTATTTCGTAATAAAAGTACATATTCCAAGTAATTACATCCTAGATTTTCAAATTCGGCTTGATACATCTTTAATGTCTCTGCATCCATACTTTCAATCCATTCTTTAATCGGTTGAATCGAAATTTTAATTTCTTTATGCAAACCAAGCTGTAGGCATTGATTTAAAACATCCAATTTATCTTTTAGAAGCAAGTTATTCGAATGAACTAACTTAATACACGCATCAATATGCTTGGCATCCGGATTTAAATACACCAATACGAGTGCTTGTAGCTCTGGCCATTTTTCTAAAGAAACACGATCATATACATATCGAATCAAAGTAGCATCTTTTGTCGCCATTGCCTCCTCCATTAAAAATAAAGATGCTTGTTCATTGACATATACTTCATCTAAAATCCAGCCATTATAGATCCACGTATATAAACGATCTTTTTTATCAGACTCTTTATACGCTTTTTCAAATAAGGCAACTTGATGATGGTTGTAGTACGCATCAAAGACACTTTTTGGACTTGTACGGAAGACAGACAGAATACATATAGAAAGTACAAGTAGGATTCGAATGATGATATGTATAAAAATCAAGTTCTTAAATGTGGATAATCGAGATATTCTTCGCTCTTGTTTTTGATGACACAAAAGAATCACAGGCATCATGAAAAAACCAAATAGTTCTTGTACTAAAGAGCCAAGCGCATAGATATCACAACGAATATCCTTTTCACTCAGTGTGAGTAATTCAGGTGCACAATTGGATTTGGATGCCATCACTGCCACATGTGAGTGATTTTCAATACATGCATTAAAATCAATCAAATAAAAATGGTTCTGATAATAAATAATGTTTTCAAGTTTTAAATCAATATAGAGATAGCCAATCTGATGCAGATCTTGCAGGACTTTTAAAATATCAAAAAGTAATTGATACTTCTTAAATACACAACGATGTTTTTGAAAGTATTGTTTCGCATTCATTCCTGGAATATACGTTTCGACAAAGCATTGCGCAAAGTCTTCTTCAAAACAAGTGATCAAGCTAGGGGCATGAATCGAATTTAAGTTAGAGAGCACATTGATTTCCGTTTTAAATTGATGTTTATATCGTTCTGTTTCATGATCTGGACAGATTTTTAGAATATAAACACACGTACTCATTTCATCCATGACACGATAGACATTGGCATTATAGGTATGTATGATCTTATATCTATTGTTCTTTAAATTCACACACGACATCACCAAACCGTATCATCATGCCATCTTTTAATCGCATCTTACGCTTTACTTCTTTTTCGTTCAGATACGTCTTATTCGTACTCTTTAGATCTTGTATATAATACCGATCATTTTCACATACGATTTTGGCATGTTTTAAAGAAACACTCGCATCTTGTATACGTACATCACATACCATCGCTCTTCCCACTAAATTGATTTCATTGCTCAATGCATATTTTTCCTGATTCCATAACAAGTAGGCACAAAAGTCTACTTTTACTTGTAAAAGCTGTGTTTTTTCTTCCAAAACAGATTCAACAGGCTTCGACTTATGGAAAGCTTGTATGGGTTCTTTGACTTTAAATGTCTGCATCCTCTTGTTTTTAAAGAAAGAAAACTTTTTCGGATAATATAAATTTCGTATGTTATCCAGACCTAAGACAAGATTGGGTAAGCTGAACTCTGCACTCTTTAAAAACTTCAATAAAAATCCAGGGATTTCAAAAGCCGTTGTAGTCTGCATTGTTTTTGCGATGTACTCCACCCATTTTTCTGACATATCCTTTTGAAACATCCAATTCGATATTTGAATGGGCACCACGACAAACGCAAAGCAATCACCAAAACTAGACACAAACACATAGTCTGGATCAAATAGAACGGGCTTGTTGCGGTTGGATGCGATAGCTTGTTCAAATAACTGATGCAAGAATATATAGCCTTCTTCTTTTTCAAACACATACTGACTTAAAAAATCATGTAAAGGAATATAGCCTTCAATCGCATACACCATCGATGCTGTTTTTTCATTCGTCAACATACATGGCAGACAAAAATCATCGTTCGATAGTCGATCAAAAATGGATAGGTCGAGTAATTCTGGATTTTTCAAATGAACATACAAGTGATTTTCATCCATGTGATCTTGTTCAATCCATTCGGACATCTCATCACCTCCATACTCTTAAACGTTTTTTTTAGCACTTTTTCCAGAAAACTTTCATTATTTTTTTGATTTTTCGCACTTTTTTGTCTAAAATGAAACAATGATGAAATTTCTAACTTATATTCACGTTTATTTAATCCAAACCATCCTGAATTTCCTTCCATTTTTCTGGATTGACGTCTTCTATGACAACCAAACCTATATTGGAAATCAGTTGCATCATCCCATCTATTTATTTTTATGGGCACTAAGTTCATCAATCGGATTTTATTATTATTCAAAAAAAATATGGGAAAAATATAACGTAAATTACAATAAAAAAAATCATGCCCTAATCTGTTTAGGCATGATTCTTTCTTGTTCAATTCCATATAACGATATTACGATTTTAAAAGATCTACACGTATGGCTTTCCATTCTTTTTGTAGCCTGGTTTATCCTTGAATGGTTTCTTTATATTCCGGTTAACTTAAATAAAAACTCAATCCTATTTTTTATCAACATTGGATTGAGTTTTGTGTTCACATTTATGTTTGGCCACATTACTGGCTTTTGCGAAATCTATTTTTCATTCACTATGAATATTCTACTTCATCACTGGATGTTTCAGGATTGATCTTTTCAATCTTATCTAAGTAGTTTTTCGCTTTTTTCACAAAATACATACGATTTCCAAGCTCAAGTACTTTTTCAAAATACAAGCGAGCCAATTTATAATCTTCTTCTACAAAGGAAATCAAAGCGATGTAGTAACATGAATCTACTTGCTGGAAAGGAAAAGCCGCTCTTTGTAGACCTTTTAAATAATATTTCTTACAAGTATTCAAATCCCCATCCATAAGATGAATCTTATTTTCAATAGCCGCCATTTCTTCACTTTGAATCATAACACCTGCACGTCCATAATGAAGACGAATATTTTGAGCTTCTTCTTTACAACGAGATAAAGCCTCTTCATCCTTCAACATATAATAAATATACGACATCAATGACCAATATTGTAAAGAACTTGCGGCATCCTTACGTGGATAACTGATCAATATATCTTGAGCCAATTCAGGATCATTTAAATAAATCAAGCATTGCGCAAACAATGTATGCTGACTCAAACGCGTATGTCCTTTTGAATTTGTGCAATAATAAATAATAGCACTTGCACAAGCTTCTGGATTACAATCTTCATATAATAATTTTGTGATTGGTAAAAGGGATACAGCACGATAACGTAACACCAAATTAAACGCAAATAAGTAGAACATCAATAATACAGCTAGAAGCATCATGTTATTCACGGCAATTAAAATCACAAATAAGGCAACAATACCTAACGCATAAATGCCTGTTAATTTACGCACATTTTTACGACAAGTCTTTGCGAGATCCTTATAAGACTCATCCAATTCATGATGGATCTTATACATACGAACCAATTCATCATCACTTGTAAAATTAAATTCGCGACGCTCTTTCGAAATACTTTTGCGCAAACTTAACATTCCATAAATACATACAATAAATGCAGGCACAACCAAGATGGCACCAATATAGATCATATATTCAGGTAAAAAGAAAATCAAACACATAACGATCCATGGGCTGATGTTGAATCGCGCTGTTATATATTGTCCAATATAAATGATATTGATGATACCTGAAATTAATAAGGCATCACCCACATATAAGATCCACATATTATTTTGTAGATACGTTAAAACCTGTTTCAGTGATTCTGTATCTACCCCGGGTACAGAACTTAATGAACTCGACAACATGTCTGAACTCATATCTATACCACTCGTAAATACAACCGCACTTAAGCCAAGTCCAACTAAAAAAGCTACGACTAAAGCTATTAAATGGGATTTACAACGATATTTCCACATACAACCACCTATTTCTTCTCTATAATTCTTGCAGGAATACCCACTGCAGTTGCCCCTTCAGGAACATCTTTTAAGACGACCGCATTTGCTCCTATACGACAACCCTTTTTCAAAGTAATATTTCCTAAACATTTAGCACCACAGCCAATATATACACCATCCTCTAAAGTTGGATGCCTTTTGACATGCTGCTTTCCAGTACCACCCAGTGTTACACCATGATAAAGCTGACAATCATCACCGATAATTGCCGTTTCCCCAATCACAACTCCCATACCATGATCAATCATCAAACCACGACCAATCACAGCACCCGGGTGAATTTCAATTCCTGTCCAATGCCTTGCTCGATTACTTACCCAACGTGCTATAAATGTATGATTGTGTATCCAAAACCAATGGGCAATACGATGAAAACCAATGGCCTTAATATGTGGATACAACCAAAACACTTCCCATTTTGAATGTGCAGCAGGGTCTAACTGCATTGTTCTTTCTATGTTATATAATCCATCACGGATAAAAGATCTCTTCTTTTTTTCTGACATGATAAAATTTTAGTTGATTTGTGTCTAAATTTCAAGTTTAGTGTTTATTTCACATAAACTTCACATAGTGAATCATCTAATACCTTACCAATCGAATCATGAATCACAAGATCCGCCTTTGAATCCATATTTGTACTATCTTTATTGATCAAAACCAAATGTTTGCCATGAAAATAGTTAATTAAACCAGCTGCAGGATATACGACAAGACTTGTACCACCTACAATTAAAAGATCTGCCTGCTCAATCGCATGAACAGCCGAATACAATGTATATTCATCTAAGCCTTCTTCATACAAAACAACATCTGGCTTAATGATGGCACCACACTTTGGGCATCTAGGAATACCTTCATCATCTCTTAGCTTCATCATATCCTCTAAAGAATACTTTGTTTGACAATGCGTACACGTATTTCTTAAAACACTTCCATGCAATTCAAAGACCTTTTTAGAACCGGCCATTTGATGTAAGCCATCAATATTCTGTGTCACAATCCCTTTTAGCTTACCCATTTCTTCAAGCTTTGAAAGAGCATAATGCGCCTTATTCGGTTTAGCATTTGGATAAATCATCTGATTAAAATAAAAATCAAAGAATTCTTTAGGATGACTCAAATAAAAACTATGCGACAACATAATCTCAGCCGGATATGGATACTTCTTTTTATATAATCCATTATCACTACGAAAATCTGGAATGTTACTTTCTGTAGACACACCAGCACCACCAAAAAATACTATATTATTACTTTCTTGAATCCAATCTTTTAAAGACATAAACATCACTTCCCGAAACTATTATACCCCTAAATAAGAAAAGAAAGGAAGATAATTAACTATAGTGATTACGCATGAAATAATCTTCGAATTTTCGTGATTTAAGATTATTTATTTTTTTATGTACTTTAATAGTGT
>NZ_CAKVMR010000006.1 GCF_934772795.1 uncultured Holdemanella sp. | reverse complement strand
ATCTTTTCATTCATATTTACAGATATGGTAGCAGAAGAAACGTTTTTCTTTTCAGAAGTTCTATCTTTAGCTACCTGTTTGAAATGTGCAATAGGATCTTCATAAAGCCTGGCAAGATCTTCAAGATAGCCGATAGGTTCAACACATCTGTTTTTAGGCTTTTTAGTGACCTTGTCACGATAACTTTCATAGAAGGCAAGATAAGTTCCGTTTTTTGTATTAGAAATATGAAGATACATGTGCAATTCCTCCTGATATACGAATATATTATACCATAACGTTACATTACGGTACACAGAAAATATAAAGAATTGACATAAAAAAATCAGCATTTAAGCTGAAAATGAAAGTATTTCATTATGTCTGACTGTAAAACTCAGGAGCAATGGAAGTTTGATTCAATAAAAAAGGTTTATAAGAAAAACTCATTTAAATTGTATCTTATTAGTAAAAATGATATATTATAAATGAAGAGTCGGTATGGAGACTATAAACCCATACCATTGGTCGGAACAAAGACCTAAAACTTGTTCCAGTGCAGAGAAAACTGCTAAACTTCTTAAAAGGCGAGCAATCGCCTTTTAATTTTAGAAAGAGAGAATTGTATGAATAATATTTCATTTAAACAAAGGGTATGTCAATCAATAATTGATCAATCAAAAATATATAAAAAAATCTTTATTGATCGGCAATACCTAATTTGTTCGAAATGTTTTACGAATCGCAAATACTATATTTTAGTTGCAAACAAGGATAACTACTTGCATTTAGTAGGCGTTCATACAACTCTAACTCCTTCTGAATTTTTTGAAAAATGTTTTAATGATACTCTTACTGAAAATGATTTTGATTTTTCAAAAAAGAATCAAAGTGAAAAAAGTGTAAAAGGTTCGGTTAGAAGAAAAATATCAGCTTTAGAAAACATAAATAATTTTTTTTGCACAAGAGCTATATATCGAAGAAGGGTTTCGCAAAAATAAAGTCAGTTGTGTAATTGCTACATCGGACAATAAAATAACAATTGGTTTTTCTGAAGGAATTTATTCAAGACCCAAAACACTTCTTAAAGGTAATATGCTTAATATGAGTACCAATCAAATTGACTTAATACTATCTAAAGAAAAAAAGGATAAAACATTTAATAAAATAGAATATGGAAATGAGCAAATATTATCTTATTATCATAAAGATATTTATCACTTGATATCAAAAAACTTAATCTAAATGAAATACATTATTTTAGCGAGGAAAAATTCTCGCTTTTTTTGTTGCAACAACCTAAATGAAAGGAAAAAGAAGATGATAAATATATTAAAGAAAGGCAGCAAGTTCTTTCTTTCTGCACTAGTGATATTGAATTCATTTATGAATATAATCACAGTACATGCAGAAGAAACTACTACAGAAAATGATTTAGATACAATTACAGAATTAGGCTATTTGGAAAATGTATTTCCGGATCAAATCATAAATGAAAATGATACGATGATGACCGATACAACTTCCTGTGGGACACGATATGCCATGATTTATATCGAAAACCAGTACGGATTTGATTATATCTCACATTTATATGTTGGTGATAAAACCGTATTTTGTATTGAGCCGATGCAATTGTTTATAGCTGGTAATGATTATGTTCCAGATAGTGCCAAATGGGATGAATTAAGTGAAAGCCAAAGACAAGCTATTTGGGAAATCAATTATTATGGTTATTCTTATCCAGGACATGAAAGTGAAAACTATTATGTAGCTACTCAAATCATGATCTGGCAAGTTGTTACTGGCAATTGGTATCAACCGTACTATATGGATGGAACGACAACATATGATATTTCAAATGAAATGAATGAAATTAACAACTTAAGAAGTACACCTCAAGGAAGACCTTCATTCAATAACCAAACAATCAAAATGGGACTAAATACTCCAGTTACTTTAACAGATTCAAAAGGAACATTAAGCAATTATTCTATTACAAGTGGAAATGGTGTTAATGCTTCTGTAAATGGAAATGATTTAACGGTATCCATCACTTCAGAAAACTATGATAAAACACTTACCTTCTCAAGAAACTTTGGAGCAAGAGACGTCAATATTATTTATGGAAGTGGAGGTTATCAGCGTGTTATTTATCTGGCAAGCAGAAGAGATCCTTCTCCTAATTTCAAATTAAATTTTGAATTGCTATATGCTGATATCGAAGTTGAAAAGCAAGATGCAGAAACTGGAACATTTACGCAAGGTGATGCAACTTTCAATGGAGCAACATTTGCCATCAAAGATTCAAGTGGAAATACTTTAGAAACAATTACGACAAATGGTTCAAAAGCTAAATCTAAAAAATATCCAGTGGGAACAACTTTGAATGTATGTGAGGTCACTTCTCCAGAAGGATATTTAACAAACAGTTCTTGTAATAGTGTTGAACTCAAATATTCAGGTAATAATACTCCTTCAACTTTTTCTACAACAATCAAAGATCAGGTTATTAAAGGTCGTATTGAAATTGCCAAGACAATCGATAAAGAGAAATATGGATTATTCCAGTCGAATGTTCAAAAGCCTGGTAAAGGATTTAAGTTTGATATTATCCTAAAATCAAGTGGCAAAGTTGTATCTACACTAACAACGGATGAAGATGGTCGAGCAATCAGTGATTATCTTCCTTATGGAACATATATCGTCAAAGAACATGAAACAACTGGCTATGATATTTTAAAACCATTTGAAGTAAAGATTGATAAAGATCAAAAGACCTATTTTTACAATATCTATAACGATACAATCAAAGCCGAATTAACCATCTATAAAACGGACAGTGAAACAGGTAAACGTATTCCTGCTTCTGGTGTTGAATTCAAAATCAAAGATGCAGATGGAAACTATGTAACTCAGACTGTGACATATCCTAAAAAATATACAACAGATGTATTTAAAACCGATGAGGATGGTTCTGTTCACTTACCTGCTCCTTTAAAATATGGAGAATATAAATTGGTTGAAATCAAAGCACCACATGGTTACGTATTAAAAGATACGGAAATTCCAATCAATGTAGATGGATCAAGTACAGAAATTTTTATGAGCTTTGACAACAAAACACAAAAAGGACAGGTCTATGTTGAAAAGAGTGGTGAAATGTTATCTGGCGTCAAAGAATCCGAAACAGATTATGGAACACTTTATACACCAGTCTATAAAGAAAAATATTTATCTGGTGTTACGTATGAAATTACGGCACGTGAAGATATTGTTACTCCAGAAGGAACTGTATGGTTTCATAAAGGGGATGTTGTAGATACATTTACGACAGGTAATGGAATTACAACTTCTTCTTTACTTCAGTTAGGTAAATATTCTATTAAAGAAACAGCAACACAAACAGGTTTTGTATTAGATGAAAACAGCTATAACTTTGATATTGAATATGCGGGTCAGATGATCGATGTAGTCGAAATCAAACAGTCTTATGTCAACGAAAGACAAAAGTTGGATTTACAGATCACTAAGACATTTGAAGATGAAGATAAAGAAGCCTACAAAGATGTTGTCTTTGGTGTTTATTCTAAAAAGGATATTACTGTAGATGATAAAGTCATCATTCCTGCTGATGGACTAGTTGGCACATTAACGATTGATAAAGATGGTAAAAATGTTGAACATTTAGATCTTCCTACAGGTGATTACTACGTTAAAGAGCTTGAAACAAATGTCGGATTCAAATTAGATGAAGAAGAACATGATTTTACATTCAACTATGATAAAGACACGACAAAATCAACAGTCATTGTTCCTATGGAATTACACAATGAAAAACGTCGTATTGAATTAGATGTCAACAAAGTAGATAAAGACCATCATGATCATTTCTTAAATGGAGCTATCTTTGAAGTATACGATAAAACAACTAAATCTCATGTCACAACACTTGCATCTGGTCAGTTAATGATTGTTGGTAATGATGTTAATGAAGAATATGAAATCTCTAAAGATGAAGATTTTACAAAGATCATTAAAACCGCTAAAACAGATGAAAATAAACAAATCATCTTAGATATGGATGATGGAACTTATTATTCTCGTAAAGTTGGTGATGAAACAGTTAGTAAACATGTCATTAAAGATGGTAAAGCAGTATTATCCGATGCCATCTATGGTCACGAATATGAATTCAAGGAAATAAAAGCGCCTACTTCTTATCAGTTGGCTGATAAATCCAAAGCTTACAAAGTAGAAGCAGATAAAGATACGGATACAATTATTTACTATTTTGAAAATGCACGTATCGTTGTTCCAAATACAGGGGTATAAATAGTATGAAACATAAGAAAATAAAATTAGCAGCACTTGCGATTGTAACGGCAGGCCTTCTAGGTGGAATTCTATATAGTGAGTTTGGAGCAAAGAAATCTTATGATTATACAGAATACTATGTGGAATCTAAACCTAGTAAAACAACAAAAGAAAACAAAGATGATAAGGAAGCTTCTGAAAAGGAGCTTTCTTTATCTTTACTTCAAAAAACAAATAAAGATATTGTGGGGATTTTAGAGTTTGATGATCGAGTTATTTATGAACCAGTTGTACAGGCTCCAGACAATGATTACTATGTTCGAAAAAATATTAAGAAAGAATATGCCAATGCAGGTATTCCCTTTGTATCGGCAGATGGAAATATTGATTCCAAAAATGTTGTAATCTATGGGCATTCCAGTAAATGGAATAACATCATTTTCACACCATTAATGAGCTATATTAATCAAAGCTATTATAAAGAACATCCAACATTTCATTTCATTACAGAAAATGAAACAAGAACCTATCAGATATTTGAAGTGATGAATATTGATCTAAATAATTTGAATGATTCCTTAGAATTCACGCAATCCAATTGGGATTCAGATACTGCATTCAATGCCTTTATATCTGATTCCATCAATAGAGAATTATATAAAACTGGTGTTTCAATAAACACAGATGATAAGTTAATGACTTTAGTGACTTGTGATACAAGAAATGATAACAAGAGAATTGTCATATTAGCAAAAAGAACAGACAAATTCAAAAAATCCATAAATTCATGAAATGTTAATGGTTCTATGCTATTGTTGGATTAGATAGATTACAAAACGAGGAGGCATAAAAATGTACGAACCTTACACAAGACAATCATTACCCTCAAAAGAATATCGTGAATTGTTGGGTAGTGCTCTGTGTGTCTTTAGTTCAAATAATGGATTTATTATAGAAAATATTATTCATACAAGCAATGCATATGATTGGTACAATCTTATTGATTTGGAATCTGGAAAACTTAAAAAATCTGTAGCAGATACAATTTCTAGAAATACAGGAAATAAGGATATTGAAATATTATTTTCTGAAATAGTTGAGATGAGAAATAGAATAATTCATGGATTTAGAATTACATCAAAACAAGGAGAGCAAATACTTGCGACAAAAACTCGGAAAAAAGATGGAAATATTCAATTTGAAATAACCAAAGAATATTTGTTGGATTTTATAAAGAAAAATGAAGAGCTCAGTGATATGCTTTATAAATATCGTGGATATTAATGAATAAATTCATGTTGAGATACCATATGAAAGCATTACTTCGGTAGTGCTTTTCTTTTACCCTATTTTAGAAAGGACGGTGAAAAGATGGCTAATTATAAATCTTCGGATGAGAAAACCAAACAAGCCTTTGAAATGATTGAACAAGGTGTAAAAGATGTTTATTCTTCTGATTCTTTTAAACAATATTTATCTTGTTGCAGCAAATTCCACAATTATTCATTGAATAACACTTTATTGATACTGGCACAAAAACCGGATGCAAGTTTAGTTGCTGGATATCGAGCCTGGCAAACAAACTTTAATCGCCATGTGGATAAAGGCGAAAAAGGATTAATAATTCTTGCTCCTGTTACGTACAAAGAAGATCGATTGATGAATAAAGTGGATGAAAATGGAAATGTTGAATTAGATGAAACTGGTTTACCAGTACAAGAACAACGACAAGTCAATGTTACTCGATTTAAAACAACAACTGTATTTGATATATCGCAAACTTCAGGTGATCCTCTTCCCTCTTTGATTCATGATTTAACCGGATCTAATAATGAAGCTAAGGCAATTATTCAATCAGTACAATCCATCTGTAAAAATCCCATTGAATTTAAAACAGAAACCGAAGATCTGAATCTTATGACAGGAGCTAAGGGATACTATTCTCCTAAAGAAGATAAGATTGTAATCAACAAAGATTTAGAAGACTTACAAATCGCAAAAACATTAATTCATGAATATGCTCATAGCATACTCCATAAACAAACCAATAAAGATCAAAGCCAACGAGAAATTGAAGCCGAATCGTTGGCTTTTGTATTATGTGATCATTTTGGACTAGATACTTCTGAATATTCATTTGGTTATATTGCTAGCTATGCTGATAAAGATTTTGATGAATTGAAATCTATCTTAGTTAATATTCAAAGTACAGCTCATGAAATGATTGAACAACTAGAACCTGTATTTAAGGAGAAACTGCATATGATAGAAATCAAAAATAAGTATATAACGCCATTAGAAATGGAACATATGAATCATGATATTGTGATTCAGGTTTCTTCTTTGATGGAACAATATAAAGAAGCACTAGATGATCCAAATGTATCCACTTCGGATATTCATGAAATGGTGGATCAACAAATCTATGACGTGATTAACAGTAAGCCTGCATATTCTGATCAGGCTTTTTTGTTTGGAAACAATCACGACTATTATCAAACCCTTCGGACAGTATGCTTTGAAGCATTCACAAATCCCAATTTTGATTTAAGTAAGAACTGGTTTATTGAAAATTCCATTGAACATAGAAACTATGAGTTATTTGAACAGATTGCGCAACCACTACTTACTAGTGATGCTTACTATATCAAATATACAACACCTGGATTTATGGATCTGAATGTTGAAATCATTGAAGATAATCGTTTAGTCATGGCTCATAACTATGAATTGAATGGTGATCTAATGGCTGATCCAGATATTGAATTTACAGTGGATAAAGATAACAGACTGCTCTATCCACAGTCTTATCAGCAGGATAATCTTCAATTTTATGAACGAGTGGATGGTGATCCATTTCGTGCTAATGAACTCAATCGATTTATAAATCAGTGGATTCACAATATCCAGGAACAAAAATACAAAGTCGAAACTGTTTATACAGATGAATTCGAATTATCCACAAAAGAAAATCCAAGTGGTGTACGTAAGTTTTGTAAAGAACATGGAATTGCAAAAATGGCACCAAAAAGCAAGGAGTTGGAAAGATGAGTCAACGATTTATACGAAAAGACGTTTTAGAAAAAGTAAGAACCTTATCTGCTTTTGATTATTTAAGAAACTATGCTCCAGACCTGTTAGTAAAAAATGGGAGAACAGATTATTATCATCGAGATCATGATTCCTTGCATTTTTCAAATGGAAAATGGTATTGGTGGTCACAAGGCAAAGGTGGAACATCTGCACTTGATTATTTGATTATTGTGGAAGGTTATGAATTTAAAGATGCGTGTAACTATCTATCCGAATTAATGAATGTTAGTGCACCAGTTACTACTTATTATCATCCAAAACCTATAAAATCATTTGAATTACCTATTAAAGATAAAAACAATGATTTAGTCATTAGTTATTTATGTGAAGTACGAAAAATCGATAAAGGAATTGTGGATGATTTCATATCCAAAGGAATGATTTATCAATCTGCTAACTTCAAGAATGCAGTGTTTGTTGGATATGATAAAGATAAACCAGCGTATGCGTTTAAGCGAAGCATCTTTAAGAATTTTAAATTAGATCATGCCGGAAGCAATAAAGCGTTTAGTTTCAATTACACAAATACAAATAGTAATGAACTGCATGTATTTGAAGCAGCTATTGATTTATTGTCCTACATGACACTTTTAAAAATGGATGAAATAGATTATACCGAATTTAATTATCTGTCTCTTGCCGGAGCCAGTGATAAGATAGCAGCAAAAAATGAAGCTGATATGCCGATTGCATTAAATGCCTTTTTAGAAAGAAATCCCAATATTCAAATTATTGTTTTCCATTTGGATAATGATGAAGTAGGTAGAGGTGCAACACAAAAAATCATGATGATTGCGAGATGTAACTATCAATGTTTTGATAATCATCCTGTGAACTTTAAAGATGTAAATGAGGAATTAGTAAGCATAAAAATATGAATAAACATTCAAATTGACAATCACTTGTACGCTTGCTAAAATAGAGTTGTAAAAAGAAGTACATTACTAGCTAATTAGTTAGTTAGTATGAAAGTTTGCCGCTGACCAATATGCGGGGTATAAATGGTTGGGTTGAAAGTTTACCGCTGACCAATATGCGGAATATAAATGGTTGGGTTGAAAGTAAAATCCTTCGCCATTAGGTGAAGGATTTTTCGTTACAGAATATCTTCAAAACATTTATTACTTTTTGAAGATAATGAGGATACAAAGATGAAAAAAACAGGTTTTTATATTATCAAAGATCAATTTTTTGAAGATATGAACGATCCGTATCTCAAAGGAAATAAATCAGGAAATAGACCACATTATTATTGTTTTGAAGATTCAACAACTGGAATATATTGGATGATTCCTTTATCTAGCCGTATTGAAAAATACAGGCGTATCATGCAAAAAAAAGAACAAGCAGGAAAGCCATGTGATATCATCCATATTGTTAAACTAGATGATAGTCGTGAAAGTGCATTTCTCATACAAGATATGTTTCCAATAACAGATGAATATATTGAGCGAGAATACACAATCTCCGGAAATCAATTACTATTAACAAGTAATCATGTTGCCAAAGAAATTGAGCAAAAAGCAAAAAAGGTAATGAGTATGCTGAAAAGAGGAATTAAATTCACTCCTACGCAGCCAGATGTGATAACAATATTAGAAAAACTAAAACAGAGTAAATAAAAAAACTATAAATTTTTGATAATTATCAAATATCTATTTTAGAGAAAGTAACAAATACTTTCTCTTTTTTGTTGTTCAAATTTAAGAAAGTAGAGGTGACGTATTTTGAATAAACAATTTGATTTATTTCAAAAAATGAAAATCAAAGAAGTCTGTGAAAATATTAGTCGTATGACTTATGCATATATCAATCCAGACACAAAACAACCAACCATAGTACCGTCAAAGCATTATAAAGATATTCTAGATCAGCCTGTAGAAGTATTGGTTAATGATCAGGTAAAGAAGCAGTTCTTAAATATCATGTTTAAACAAATGAAAGCTTTAAAGGATGAAGAACCAATTCTGTTCAATGAAACATTGTTGCTGATGGATTTGAATAAAACACCGGATAGCTTGGAACTTAATGAAGAAGCTGCATTAAAGATTACAGCTACAGAACTTGTAGAAAATGAAAAAACGCAAAAGAAGAAATTTCATCTTGTGGATAATGAATATTTGAATGCCTATGAATCCACAAAGAACGATTCAGAATTGATGGCTCAACTTTTTGGTGAACAACAAAATGAACGAGTTTATTCTATTGAATTAGATGAAATGGATATGGAAAAACCAAAGGCAAAAGGAGGAAAAAGCAATGACTTACAACACTAGAATTTACAATTATGCCAATCTTCACTTGGAAGATAAACAAATCGTACAGGCACAATTACTCATGTTGGAATCTGTAGAAGATACCATTACAAATTACACATACGCAAAGGAAACTTCTACAAATACTTTAGAAACAATTTCCTTTGAAGAAGGAATCCATGCATTAGAAGAAGCAAAACAAAATATGTATAACGATATTGTTGAATATATGATTTTTGCGATTGATAGCTATGAAAATGAAGTATATGAATTAGATACAGATGATCCATTCTATGGATTGTATGTAGAAATGGAGGACTTAGAAAATGAATAATGTAGAAACAATTGAATTCAGTACGGCTAATCTTGAAAGATTGGCTTTTTATTTTAAGAATTTGAAGATGGAGGTTAGTGGAAAATGGTACACAACGACAAAGTTTTAGAGGATGTAAATGCTCTGCTTGATTATAATGCCGTTAAAGATTATTTATTTATGACAGTCATTAATGCAGAAGAACATAAAAATGATTTAGCCACTATGCCTCATACTATTATTGGAGATCTTGCGATTGTTTATAAGATTATGATACAAACAACAAATGACCGTTTTTGTTCGGCTAGAGTTACAAATCAACTCATGGATCAGTACGGAATTGATGTAAACAAACTTCATAACGATGCATTGATTTCATCGCCAAATATGATGAAACCAGAAATACTTCCATTAGAAACCATGTTGATAGGAATTCCAAAAGACATAGCCTTGGAAGAAAAAGAACATCAACTTGTTGTTCTGACAAATGAACATAAAACAGATGGTGCAGCCACAATGTTCTATGCTGGAATTTTAAATGATTTGGCTGAAAAATTAGAACATGACTTATATATCATTCCATCATCAACAGATGAGTGTATTGCATTATGTGATTCCCCTTCTTTGAATATTGAACATGTTAAAGAAATGCTTCTTTCTGTTAATAAATCAACATTGGTAGATCCTGATAAAAAGCTATCTGATCATTTGTATCATTATGATAAAGATGAACACATTTTAGAAAAAGCAGATGATTATGAAAAGCGAATCAACAAACATAAATATTCGCAATTACTACATTAGAAATTGGAGATTTCAAAATGATAAAGTATGAAGATATCGTTAAAAGAATTGCCACAATTGAAAAGAAGAAAATCAAAAATGAAGAACGCATCAAAACACTTTCGGATGAAAATAATGTTCTAAATGCAAATTTGAAATTGTTGAATCAGAAAAAGGAAATGCTAGAAAAAATGGATCAAGATCTTGCAGATTTGATTTCGGACAAGAAAAAGACTGTAGCCAATTAATGTCTACAGTTGTAACAAGCAACGTCTTTTGGGGACAAAAGACAAGTATTTAGGGAATATCCCTAAGACCCTGAGCTATCACAATTTGTTGATAGCTCTTTTAAAATTGGAGGTACATGAAAATGTTTAATAGTATAACACTATGTTTTATCAGTTTCCTTGGTGGTGGAATGATTGGAATGGGTACAGTTTTATTTGTTCAGGGTGCTTTCTACAATGAAAACAAAATCGAAGAAAAAAGAAATCAAAGTCAGATTAACGAATAATGACTTGGATCATCTTAACAATCTGGTTAAAGAATCAAATCTATCACGAGAATCTTACCTTCGAATGTGTATAAACGGTTTGTTACCTAGACCTGCGCCTACTAAAGAATTCATCGAAGTAATCGAAATTTTAAGAGAGATTGCTGAAAACATGAATCAAATCGCGATATCTGTTTATACACAAAATGCAATGGATAAATCCTTTTACATGGAAAACTATGAAAAGCTGCAAGATCAAATCAATGAGATTATGATTTTGATTCGACAACCAATCAATATGGAGGAAGTATGGCAATTACCAAAATATGGGCAGTAAAAGATGATTTAAATCGTGTCCTAAACTATATTAAAAATCCAGATAAAACAAAAGAAGATATGAGTGATGGTTTAAAAGAAGTTTTAACTTACACTACCCAAGGCTATAAAACAAACGAAAAAGAGTTTATTACCGGAATCAATTGTGAACCTCGTACGGCCTTAAAACAGATGATGAATACAAAGCTTTCTTACAACAAGATGGATGGTCGCCTTGCCTTTCATGCGGTGCAATCTTTTAAGCCAGGTGAAGTGACACCAGAACAATGCCATGCATTAGGTGTTCAGCTTGCTAAACAAATGTGGGGCAATCGATTTGAAGTGGTTGTTTCTACTCATTTGGATAAAGACCATCTACACAATCATTTCGTGGTAAACTCCGTTTCCTGGGTAGATGGTAAAAAGTATGACAATAAGAAAGCTGATATCGATCACTTCCGTGAATTAAATGATGCGATCTGTAAAGAGCATGGTTTAACTGTCATCACAAAACCGGAAGGCAAAGCGATGAATTATGGAGAATGGAAAGCAGAAAAGAATGATTCTATCTATTTACGGAAATTGATTCGCTATGACGTGGATTCTGTTTTATTGTATGCAAGAACACCTGAACAGTTTCAATCTAGTCTTGAAGAAATTGGATATGTTGTAAATTTGAATGGTAAACATTGGGCTTTAAAACATCCACAATCTAAAAGAACATTTCGCTTTTATAAACTGACTCGTGATAATCGCTATGATGAAGAACATTTGATGGAACGGATTAACAGTAACTTCTTGTTTCCCATGCAGTCATCTGTTAAAGATGTTATACCTTGTAAAGAATATCAAGGCAATCATAGAAAATTAAAAGGAATCAAAGCGATGTATATTCGATATTGTTTTGAATTGGGTATTTTACGACCTAAAGGAATACCTCAAAAATATCCAAGTCCAGCACTTAGAAAGGATTTAATTTATATGGAGAAAATCACAGATGAAAATACATTTGTTGGCAAGCATAATCTTGAATCGATTGAAGATGTGCTTGCTTTTAAATTGAATTTAAACAACCAAATAGAAAACTGGATGAATCAAAGAAGATCCATCTACAACAAAATCAAACGAACTCGTGATTCAGAATTAAAAAAACAATTAGAACAGGATCGAGATACGCTCACTTCCAAAATTGCACATGGGAAAAAGGAAATCCGCATATGCGAAGATATAGAAAAGAGAGTACCTGATATTGAAGAAAAACTAAAAATGGTAAATACATTAGAAACAGAGCGTATGCAAACACAAAAAGAATATGAAAGGAGCTTGAATTTATGAACAGTGCCGATACTGCAGATCAAATGATGAAGATGACATTAGAAGGTATTCAAGTGGCTGCTGAAATTGGATTAAAAGCTGGTGGTACAGCTGCCAAATCTTTAGCTGTCACTTTGTATGCCATTATTACCGATAATAAGAGAATCAAAGGTAAAACCAACTTAGATAACCTTTTAAAATCCAATAAGGAATTAAAGGTATTTGCGATTCATCATTCAGATTTAAAAAAGTTTTGTGAAGAAGCAAAGCATTATGGTGTTCTCTACTCTGTATTAAAAGAAAAGAACAATACAGATGGAATTGTAGATATTATGGTCAAAGCAGAAGATGCATCGAAGATTTCTAGAATGGTGGATAAATTTGACTTGGCTACTATTGATACAAAAGCCATTCGTGAATCTGTCTTATCACAAAAGGATATAAAGCCAATGAGTGATGAAGAGCATGACGCATTGTTATCGAAATTGATGGATGAAAAAACAAACCCCAACAAGGCTCGGACAAGCAAGGACGGTACTCCGTTCGAGCCATCTTCAAAAACATTGAAGAAAGAAAACAAGAAGAAAACCGTCGAAAGAAAAAAATCAACAGCTATTACGGATAGACCTTCTGTACGTCAGGAGCTAAAAGATATTAAGCAACAGCAATTAAAATCTTCTGCGCCTAAATATCCGGTAAGAAAGAAATCAAAAAAGAAAGTGAGATAACAAGTATGCGTAACTGGTTTAAAAAACAAAATGAAGAAATGATTGAAATTCAGGTTGATGATACAGAAAGAAGAATTATTGTTCGTGCTCTTGCCGATTTAAGAGATAAACAACGTATGGCACATAAAAACTATGACTTTCTAGATTCATTGATTGTCAAAGTTTGTGATGCAAATCCACCTTCTATAAAAGATCATTATGAGAGATGCTAAAAAAGATGAATATGTGTTTCTAGGCTTATTACTAATACCAACAATTTGGTTTGCATTGCTTATTGCACCCTACATGGATAAAGGATTAATCAATGCAATTCCATATCTTAATGAAGCTTTAAATCATCCATTTCAAATTCAATGGACGAATTCAACATTAAAAACGATTGGTATCTTTCTGATAATCTATGTATTAGGTGTTGGGATGTATTTATCTTCATCTAAAAACTATAGAAGAACTGAAGAATACGGATCAGCTAAATGGGCAAATCCCAATACTGTTTGTAAGAAATACGCGAATAAAGATTACTTTGCTAACAAAGTCTTTTCACAAAATGTACGAATGGGGTTAGATGGTAAAAAACATCGTCGAAACTTAAATACAGTTGTGATTGGTGGCTCTGGTGCTGGAAAGACAAGATTTTATGCAAAACCAAACATCATGCAGTGTAATACAAGTTTTGTTGTATTGGATCCCAAAGGTGAAATCATTCGAAGTGTTGGTCATCTATTAGAAGAGAATTGTTATGTCATTAAAGTCATTGACTTGATTGATATGTCTAAATCTCTTGGATATAATCCATTCCATTATATTCAAAGTGATAAGGATGTACTTAAATTAATTACCAACTTGATCCGTAATACAACACCTAAAGGTTCTTCTACCAATGATCCATTCTGGGAAAAGAGTGAAACAGCACTATTGGAAGCGCTGATGTTATATCTGTACCATTATGCACCAGAAGATGAACAGAATTTTACAATGGTCATGGAAATGCTCAATTATGCAGAAGTCAAAGAAGATGAAGAAGACTACGAAAGTCCATTGGATGAGTTATTTAAAAGACTAGAAATGATAGATTCTAATTCATTAGCTTTAAAACAATACAAAATATATAAACAGGCAGCAGGTAAAACCGCCAAATCGATTCTGATTTCGGTTGGTGTAAGACTTGCTGCTTTTAATTTGGAAGAACTTGCATCATTAACCAAATATGACGAGATGGAATTAGAACAGATTGGAGAAAGAAAAACGGCTTTATTTGCGATTATTCCAGACAACGATTCCACATTCAATTTTGTAGTTGGAATGTTGTACACCCAGTTGTTTCAAATGCTTTATTACCAGGCGGATTATGTGCATGGTGGAGAACTACCAATACCCGTACATTTCTTAATGGATGAATTTGCCAATGTTGCCCTACCAGATGAATTTGATAAACTTCTTTCAACGATGCGTTCAAGACAGATCTTTGTATCCATTATTTTACAGAACCTAGCTCAGATCAAAGCTTTATACAAGGATAGCTGGGAATCCATTTTAGGTAACTGTGATGAAACGTATTACCTAGGTGGTAATGAACAAAGCACACATAAGTATATCAGTGAATTACTTGGAAAAGAAACTTTAGATACCAATACCTTTGGTAAATCTTCAGGAAGAAGTGGTAATTATTCAACCAACTATCAACAGACAGGAAGAGAATTATTAACAGCGGATGAAGTTCGATTGTTGGATAACAATTACGGGCTTCTTTTTATTAAGGGTGAAAGGCCAATCAAAGATAAAAAATATGATTTGTTGAAACATCCAAATATCAAACAAACATTAGATGGAGGACGAGAACCTTATATTCATGGTCAAGTACATCATTTCATTGATGATTGGCAAAATATTCTTTTGACTGATAATGAATATGAATTGTTAGATCAAGAAGAAGTAGAAAACTATTTAAAGGAGATTGAGAAAAATGAAGAAAGTAAAAACAATTAGAAAAGCTTTACTCTTTGCCTATATGGCATTAATACTGATTACTAACTTTACCACACCTATTTATGCAGCTAATGATCCAGTCACTGTAGTGAATAACTTCAGTGATTTTATGTTCGGACTTATTCGAGCTATTGGAATGATTCTATTGGGCTTTGGAATCGTACAGGTTGGTTTATCTTTAAAAAGCCATGATCCAAGCCAGAGAGCCAATGGATTTATGACAGTAGCTGGTGGTATTGTAATTACCTTTGCTAAAGAGATTTTGAATATTATTGTAGGTTAATATATGGATGGAATCATCGATAACCTAACAAGTGCAATCAATACCTGGAATTCTAAGCTTGCTGAAATATGGTTGTTGCTAACTGAATCACCAGAGTCATTTAAAGGTGGAGATATATGGAAAATCATTGTGAAAGTACATGAAGGCCTACAAGCAATTGGACTTGCCCTTCTTGTACTTTTCTTTGTATGGGGATTAATACGAACCTGCACAAGCTGGCAGGATGTTAAACGACCAGAACAAGCCTTCAAACTATTTCTTAGATTTATCATCGCAAGAACCTTAGTACTTTATGGAATGGAACTAATGGCAAAAATATTTGAAATCGTACAAGGAATTATCCAATCGATTACAGAAACTGTTGGACTTGGAGTATCTAACGAAACAGTGATTCCACAAGAAATTGTAGATGCAGTTAGTAATACAGGATTTTTAGAATCTATTCCACTTTGGGCAGTTACATTATTAGGATCTATATTTATCACAATACTATCTTTTGTGATGATATTAACTGTTTATGGAAGATTCTTTAAGCTTTACATGTATACAGCTATATCACCCATTCCACTTGCAGCTGCTGCAGGAGAAAGCACACAAAATACAGCTTTTACATTTATTAAAAGCTATGCAGGAGTATGTTTAGAAGGAGCCATCATAGTCCTTGCCTGTATAATCTTCTCTGCCTTTGCATCAAGTCCACCAGTAGTGGATTCAACAGCATCTAGTGTATCTATGGTATGGAGTTATATTGGTGAATTAATATTCAATATGTTAGTTCTTGTAGGAACAATCAAGATGTCAGATCGAATCGTTAAAGAAATGATGGGGCTATAATATGTAGCTACTCAGTTACCACATTTGTTGATATTTTGTAAAAAGCTGATTATAATATATACGAAAGGAAGTGTTAATTATGCGTAACGTAATCAATGCTCAAAAAGATGATGTATTTAGAATTCGCATGAACTCAGAAATCAAGAATGAATTAGAAGAAGTTTTTGCGAAAAACGGTTTAACTCTAACGGATGCCGTAAATGTATTTTTTCAGCAAGTATTAAATACAGGTGGTTTCCCATTTCCTGTGACCGAAGATAATGCTGAAAAGATGAAAGCAAAAGCTTTATCTAAATTAATGAAAGAATTGGAAATTGGTATGAATTGTACTGAATCTTATTCAGAAGAAGAAGCCAAAAAAATGTTGGGTTTGTAAAATGAAGATTATTTATAAAAAATCAGCAATTGATGATCTTCTTAATACCGAAAATTATATTATTAATCAGTTTCATAACGATCAAGCCGCAAAAAAACTTAAAAACAATATTGTAGATACAATTTCATTATTAAAAGATAATCCTTATCTAGGTCCTAAAATGTCAGATCGTTTCGACATAGATACACCATTTCGCTATTTAATCGTATCTAAGCAACTTGTATTCTATAATGTCAATGAAGAGAATATTGAAATTATTAGAATACTTGACTCAAGGCAGGATTACTTATCATTACTATTTTAATTACTACTGCAGGAGCATATTGTTCCTGCTTTTATTATGCCTTTTTGGCAAGAAAGGAACACAAAATGAAAGATTATATATTAAATAAAGTTGTATTAAAAACAGGAGATTCATTAGATATTGTTGAATCTTCAACTTTACCATTAACAGAAAAATTGATGTACAAAGTGGAACATGAAAAGGATAAAATCATTGTTCGTCGTGATGGTGGAAAGATGGTTATTCCGGTCGATAATATCTTATTTGCATCTTCTATTCCACTAGATGTCATTCATGAGGATTTAGATGATGAAATCTAATTTTGAAATCAAGATTAACAAGGAAATACGTGATTATACGGAAAGTATCTTCTTTGGATTGTCACTTCGACAAAGTATCTTTTCTATCATTGCCTGCGCTATTGCGTGTGGTTTGTATTTTTTATTCAAAGAAAGATTTGGTACAGAAGTGACTAGTTGGCTATGTATGCTTGGAGCTGCACCATTTGCAGCATTTGGATTTATCAAATTTCAAGGGATGTATACAGAAGATATTGTGAAGATGGCAATATCTTCTTTTGCTTTGTCTACAAGAAATTTGATTAATGCCCCTTTTAATCTTTATTACGAAATATTGGAGCCAGTTATTAAACAATCTAGAAAGGAGTCGATTGTACATGATAAAAAGCTACGAAAGATTGAAAAAGCTCAACAAAGAAAAAACAAGAGTGCCTAGAACTGTTCAGGATACCATCCCCGTAGATATAATCTATAAGGATGGTATTTTTCGTTCTGGTAATAAATATACAAAGAGTTATAGATTCTTGGATATCAATTATAAGATTGCGTCTGGTGAAGATAAAAACAATTTGTTTTTAAGTTATAGTGATTTGCTAAATTCATTTGATTCTTCTGTCATGACAAAGATAACTATCAACAATCGAAAAGTGGACATCAAGAAGTTTAAAGAAGATATATTAATTCCATTAAAACAAGATAGCTTAGATCCATATCGTGAAGAATACAATAATATGCTTTTAGCTAAATTGTCCGAAAGTGATGATATTGTTCAAGAAAAATATATTACGGTAACAATTTTTAAAAACAGTATAGAAGAAGCAAGATTTACCTTTTCTAGAATCACCACTGAATTCTCTACCCTGTTTGCACGTCTTGGCTCTTCTTGTATCGAATTAAATGCAGAAGAACGATTAAAAATGCTTCATGATTTTTATCGTAGTGAAACGGAAGAGTTTTCTCTAGATATGAATGATTTGGCTAAGAAAGGTCATTCTTTTAAAGATTTGATTACACCCAGAATGAGTAAATACCATAACAAATATTTTGAATTTGATGGTAAATATGGAAGAGTCCTTTATCTAAGTAATTATCCAGGCTTTTTAAAAGACGAGTTTGTATCCGAACTTTGCGATTTAAATAAGAACTTGATGTATTCCATGGACATTATTACGATTCCTACAGATGAAGCTGTTCGTGAAGTAGAAAATAAATTCTTGGGTGTTGAAAAGAACATAACGGATTGGCAAATGAAACAAAATCGAAATAATAACTTTTCAGCCATTATCCCTTATGATATGGAACTTCAACGTAAGGAATGTAAAGAATTCTTGGATGATTTAATTATACGAGATCAAAGAATGATGCTTTGTAATATTACAGTTGTACACCTTGCTGATTCTTTAGAAGAACTCGATAAAGATACGGAAACATTAAAAGCTGTTGCTCGTAAATATGTTTGTGAACTTGAAACATTATACTTTTCGAAAAGACAACTGGATGGTCTACAAACAGCTCTTCCTATTGGAGTCAACAAACTCAATATCACTCGTACCCTGCTTACAGAAAGTGCTGCTGTATTTATTCCCTTTAGAGCCCATGAAATCATGCAGAAAGGTGGTATTTGGTATGGACAGAATGCCATTACCAACAATCCGATTCTTTGTAACAAAGCTTTATTACAAAATCCAAATTCTTTTGTGTTGGGTATTCCTGGATCAGGTAAATCTTTTCTTACAAAAGAAGAAATTGAATTCTTAATTCTATCTACGAATGACGATATTATTATTGCAGACCCAGAAGGTGAATATGATCCAATCATTAAAGCGATGAAAGGACAGATCATTCGCATTGGAACGAACAGTAAAGATTATATTAATGCCATGGATATGTCAGAAGGATATGGAGATAGTGGTAATGCGATTGCGGATAAATCTCAATTTATCATGTCTTTATTTGAACAGTTAGATACAAATCATGGTGGTATATCCCCTATTGATCGTTCTATTATCGATCGTTGTGTATCTTTGGTTTATCAAGACGCCATAAAAAATAACTATATTCCAACATTAAAGCATTTATATAACAAACTATTAGAACAAAGTGAACCAGAAGCCAAATCACTAGCCATTAAACTTGAATTATTTACAAATGGATCCTTAAACATTTTTGCCCATGAAACCAATGTAGATATCAAATCTAGAATCCTATCTTTCAACATCTTTAATTTAGGTAAACAATTAAAGACGATGGGATTACTTGTCATCACTGATGCGATTATTAATAGAGTTAATGAAAACTGGCGTAAAGGCAAGCGTACCCATGTCTTTATTGATGAGATTCACGTTATCTTTGAAAATGAAGAAAGTGCAACCTTCTTTGCCTCTGCATGGAGACAATTTCGTAAAAGAGATGCCTATCCAACGGGTATTACACAAAATGTTAAATATCTTCTTTCTTCTCAACAAGGAACAAGTATGTTATCCAATTCTGAATTCATTGTCATGTTGAATCAATCTGCCAATGACAGAGAAGATTTAGCCAAACTACTAAACATTTCAGATGAACAAATGAGCTATATTACTAATGCACCAACAGGGTGTGGATTAATCAAATATGGTGGTTCAATAGTTCCATTTGTAAATAAAATGCCTAAAGGATTACTATATGATTTGAACACAACAAAGCCTGGTGATAAAAAGATGGCATAGTTCAAGCAATTTCTAAATTCAGTGCTTTTAAAATACTGCTATGCTACAATCTGCTTAGGTATAATCGTTTTAAATGATAATATTAGAAATGGAGCTGATTCAAAGATGATAAGAGATTTACGCTTAGATGAAGAGATCTTCAAAAAAATGATTGGTAAACAATTCAATAAATATAAATGTGATCCATTTGTATTCACAAATACTGTTACTGGTATTGTTGGATTATACATTGGTAAAAAAGTATTTGAATTAAAGAATGAACAGACTGCATTTCAATATTTTGATTCAATAGATGATGTTGCATTATGGAATATTAAAGAAGTAAACGATTCAGAAATTCATTCAGTTTTTGAAAATACAGAACAAATTGATACCTCAATCAATCAAAACATAAATAGCATTACTTTAGTAAATGAGCATCAAACGGTAAATATCAATGATCAAGAATGTGATTTATGGCTAACAAGAGCTATTGTATTTCATTTAGAAAATTGTGATATATACTTTGAGAAAGATAATACTGCGTTTTCGGAAGAAATTGAAATCAAACGTGGCCATGATTTATTATCTGAATTTCCAAAAAGAAATGATTATTTCTTAGACCAATGGATAAAGGGTATAGAAGTAAGTGTGGAAACTGAATTTATTAAAATTCAACATGATAAACAAAAGACTCATTGAGCTATTTTCTCAGTGAGTCTTTGACTTTATAATTAATCTTTTCCTTCAATTTTAGTAGAATCATCCATGATTACATCTTTGAATTTTCTACCATCTATAATACAGTTTTCTAAGACATCATTTAAATCTGAATACCAGCCTATAAGAATGAAATCGTCATCTTTAAATTCAGGCATAGCCCAATGGCAAATCATCACATCATAGCGGCCAATTCTTCCATCTGGTAATTTAGGCATTTCATCATCTTCACCAGGCTCTCTACACATTCGGTAGTAAACACCTTTATAAGAAAATTCAATTCCCATATATCTTCTTTTCCCATCAGAACTTTGCCAAGGCATTTCTACACCTTTGTAGTATTCATCAATAAATTCATCTAAACTGTTGTATTCGTTAATTCTCATTTTACGTTAAATTTCCTTTTCTTATAGGGATCTGATGATTTCAAGTAGGTGAAAATCCTACATTTTCATATATCAGAAAATAAAAGTCACTTCCTTTTTTTATCCACTTCAATTATCCATTTGTAATTTGGGTTTTCTTGAATCTTTTTTTGATATTCTTTTCGAAAATCATTTAGGCTTAAATCATTAGCACCTCCTGAATAATCTGGATTATCTTCCATTAGATCATCATCTTCCCAACCACAAAATTTACAAATGTCAAAAGATCCATAACCAGTAAACCTATATTTTCCACATACTGGACACATATGAACAGGAATCTTATTTCTCATTAGTTTCCTTCTTTCTAAACAAATATTACTAAAAGGATTATCTCACGTTACCAATTTAATATAAAGCCAAATCATAGAAACACTATTTGATTATAACGATAAAACGAATTTTTTCTTTTACATACAAAGGAGTTGATTGATTTGAAAGATATTAAGACAAAACAGAAAGTGCAGATGATTAAAACAAAAGATTCTAAGGCAAATATAAAACACTTTATTAAGCAGCAAACACTTCACACACGCAATATGGATAATGATACTCGCCAGGAGAGTATTTCATCCAATGCAAATGTACAGGCTACAAATTCAGTAAAAAGAACTGCAAAACAAACATTTATTGAATCGAGTTATCGTACAACGAAGTTCATTAAAGAAAAAAGAAATGAACATAAAATCAAGAAACAAAATCCATTACCAAATCGTAATGAGATTCATCCTCAAAAAGTATCATATATTTCCAAAGCAAAACAGACTGTAGTAAATAAAGTGAATGCTTCTAAAGTCAAACAAACAAGTGAAAAGATTGTTTCTACACCAGTTGTTCAAAATACAACAAAAGTTATTAAAACAACATACAAGGTAATCAAGGAGAGTGTATCCAGTATTGGTGCACTCTTCTCATTTGGTACAGGTATGATCTTATTACTCGTACTTGTTTTATTTATCGGTACTTTTGGAGTACTAGCACAAGATGGTGGATCCAATAGTGAAATTGTTTCTTTGAGTGAAGAAGTCATTGCATATGAAAATACCATTCGTAAATATGCTAAAGAAAATGATATTGAAGATTATGTTTCTTTAATCCAAGCTATTATGATGCAAGAATCAGGTGGCAAAGGAAATGATCCAATGCAAGCTAGTGAATCTGGATATAATACCAAATATCCAAGAGTTCCTAATGGTATTGCAGAAGCTGAATATTCAATAGAAGTAGGAGTTAAGACTATTTCGGACTGTATTAAAAAAGCCAATGTCAAAGATCCATCGGATACAGAACATATCTATTTAGCTTTACAAGGATATAACTATGGAAATGGCTATATTGAGTGGGCACTTACTAATTTTGGTGGTTATTCTAAATACAATGCACAACTCTTTTCAGACAATAAGAAACAAGAACTCCATGTAAGTGGATATGGTGATCCACTCTATGTTGATCATGTTATGCGGTATGTAGGAATCACATTTCGTGGTGGAACAAATCCAAACTTCAATAACCTGGAAGCATGGGTAACAAAAAATCCATATGCAAGAATTGGCTTATATGGCCAATGCACATGGTTTGCGTGGGGTAGATTCTATGAACTCTATGGCTATGATCCAGGCTTTACTGGTAATGGATGGGATTGTGTCGATGAATTGCTTGCTGCACATCGTGATAAATTTGAAAGAGCTGATACACCAAAAGCAGGAGCCGTCTTTTCAGGTATTGGAAAAAATCATGTTGGTATTGTATTAAAAGTTGATGAAGAAAACATTACAATCCAAGATGGTAACTACGATGGTAAAACCAATACGTTTGAAGAAGCAAAAACAGACTGGCGAACTAACACCTATACCTTATCAGAACTTAGAAGAAGGCATGGAGGTATTGTATTTGCCAATCCAAAGTAAAAGCGAAGACTCATCATCTTCGCTTGTTTGCTTCCTTATGCAGTTTAACAACTTCATTAGCTTCCTCTTCTGTACGATACAACTTAGATTCACGAACACGAGTACCAGAAGTACCACAATTGCCATTACCGTCAAAGATAATAGTACAAAATCCACCAGCATTTCGAACAACCTTAGCTTTTCTTACAAAGACAGAAGAAGCAATAAAGTAAACAGTATCTCCTTCATTGAATCGTTTCAAATTATCATCTCACAATAACTAATCTATTTTACTGATTTTTCTTTAATTCTTCAGGAATATCTTGAATAATTTTTTTTAACTCAGAATTAAGTTGTTTAATATATTCTTCAGAAATTTCTATATATAGAGTTTTTTTATAATTTGGATTAACATTCAATATAAACTGAAATTCTTCTTCAAACGCTTGGTTAATAACATCATAAAATAACTCTCGCAAACCTGTTTGATCTTTATTATTTAGATCAATTTGCTTTGTTAAATCCGAATTAATATTGAATTCCAATACATCTTTCCCGTTTTCTTCCTTAAGTTGCACAACTTTACTTTCCATAAATTTCACCTCTCTCAATAAAAGCTCCTTCACCACCTTCAAGTGTGCTCATGCTTTTTTCCGACCAAATACATGTATCGTTATCATCTTTGTAATTTACTAATACATTTGTAAATGGATTTCCAATATATGTTGCGTATTTATCATTTCCGAGATACTCTCTATAAACTGATAGCAACGGTAAAGTTCTAACACCTATATTTGCATCATGAGTTGAAATAATAATTGTTTTATTAAGCTTTGAAAGTTCAATTAGTCGTGGAAGGATAATATCATTAATATATTTATGTCCCACACTCATTTCTGGCTCATCTAATATAAATACATTTTTTGAATCGTCAACCAATGCGTTGGCCAAAAGTAACATTGATTGTTCCCCATTTGAAGGATTATATTCTTCATTATTTTGATTGACTATTCTATTTTTTACTCCTATGAAATCGCGTAAAGAAGTTATACCTTTGTTTTGTAAAAGATTATTTAATGCTGAAATATTGGATCCTTTATTTTGTTCAAATGACTTTGCCTGTATTTTTTCAATATAATCATATGCAGTTCTTAAATCTGTAATTGTATAATTAGCTCCTTTTTTTAAAGAAACATTTTTTGCAATTTTTGGATTTATGAAAATCAATTTTTCATTATAAATAGGACCTTTTTCTTTTAAATCACCTAGTTTAGATTTAATGCACTTATTTTCTTCATTTAACAATTTTTTGATATTAGTCGTTTCATTATATAAATTTAAACATTTAGAATATGTATCTAATAAACCTGTACTAGAAGGCAATTGATTTACACCAGACTTTGTTTGACAAAGATTTTTCATTTTTTCAATAGTAAATTTTTCGAGTTTTAACCCTTGTAATTTACACCATTCGTTTTTTAGACTGTTTTTGGCATTACGAAGTGCTGCATTTAACAATTGAACTAGTAACTCTTTATTTTCTTTATCTAAATAAAGATTTTCATTATACAACTTATTAAAATCATTCAATATACTAGATAAAGTTCTATAATCTTCTAAAACCTGAATATATTTTTCACTAGATATTTTTTCGGTAAAAACTGTATCTTTAAACCCAAACTTTGCACTATATTTATTTATATCTTTAGTTTTAGCCCATTCTTTATATCTTGTTATCGGTGTAACTATTGAATCTGTCCATGTAGAAATAGATTGGATTTCTTTAGAGCAATCATTTATTCCAAATAACAAAAAATCCGAATCTTCATTTTCAATTTGAATCATTTTTTTAAATTCTGATTCTTTAGTTTGACCCTCATAATAGGAAACATCAGAGTTGCCACGAGATTCAAAATGTTCTTTTAGCTTTTTTAAAAATGAACTCTTTCCAGTTCCTTTACCACCAAAAATAATATTAATATCATTGTAAATTGGTAATTGAATAGCACAATCTTCAAAAGGAACAATTTTTACCAATTCATTTATTTTTTGATTTACGAAAGTATTTAAAACCTGTTCATCTTTTTTTACCAACAAATTAAAATGTTGATAGTCAGAAATAGGCATTTTCAATTCTGGCAATTCGTAATTACAGTAGTTATCCCAATTTTGCACATCAGAACCGATAAAACTATTAATATTGTGAGCATATAAAATCCCAGCACTTCTTAATTGTGGAACTTCTAGAAATAATGGTTTTTTTCCAGATAAATCATTTTTCAATTGCTCCAAATCATAATCAGATAAACTAGGCTTTTTCCAACCATAATGAGCTATAACAGTAATATCGAATTCATAAAATGTTTTCACAATTGAATGAATATTCATCTCAAATAAATCTGGATGAGTATCCTTAATTGCATCTTTGCATTTTTCTGAAAATTCAAAAGCATATTGTGGATTTGCAATTATTATACAATGTCCCTTACTTTGATCACCTTTAACGTCTAACTCAATGCCAGGCCATATTTGTATACCTTGATTTTTCGCCACATTATTAAATTCAACATATTGTTCATAGTCAAAACAATTGTGATTTGTAATCGCAACAATTGAGACTCCTGCATTTTGTATTTGTGAGATGAACTTTTCACAGGAAACATTTCGTGTTATAGCATCACCACTTTTAGTCTTTTTTGTGTGACAATGTAAATCAATTTTCATTATTTCATCTCCTTAGCATTTTGATTTTAATGTTTTTAACTCTTTTACAACTTCATATTTAATTCCAGTATCGATAACTTCAAAATGTTTTCTACCACAAAGAATTTTTTTCTTTTCTGTACCCTTTAAATCATTGATATTTTCAGTACCTTTTGTTTCTGCTACAAAATAAAGCTTTTCTCCTTCATTTGTATTTAAAACAACTGCCCAGTCTGGATTATAATTTCCAATAGGAGTATCAATTTTAAACCTACTAGGTAATTTTGCATAAAGAAGAACATCATCATCATTTTCAGCATCTACCGCAAATTCACGTTCAATTTCAGAATCATAAATAACATGATCATAAATGTTCTTTTCACTAGAAACATCTAATAAATTACGATCTTTATATCCATACAATTCTTCATCATTGAAAATAAAATCCTGTTCATAGTAATCGTCAACTTTTTCATACTTGATTCCTTCAGTAAGATTTTCTTTTTTTACGGACAATAATATCTTAGATACTTGTTTAATCCATTCTTCAGGATTAACATAGAATTCTTTTAGTCTTCCTGATTTTGCAACAATTTCAATGATTGTTTTTCTTAATAAACCTGTTGAATCTTGAAGTCTACGAATAAAATCAGGGTAGGTCATCTTTTCAAATTCATAAACCGCCCCAAGTTCTCTTACTTGATGTCCCACATCTTTAACACCTTGTTTTGTGATATCAACATTGGTAATCTGAGCATCAATTTTATCAGCACGAATATGTGGCATATTTTGAATTTGTTCAATAGCTTGCTTTTTAAATGCATCCATATCCATATTGATTGTATAAACTGTCTTTTGTTTAATTTTATTCCACAATGACACAAATTCAGGAGACAATTGAACTTCTTTATTAATCTTTACAGGTACTTTTGTAGAAGCATCTTTAATTTCAATTTCTCTTGATAAATTATCAATACGTTTCATAACCTTTGGAGTAAATGATTCATATTGTTCTGGTAAAACAAATTTATCATCATGCTTTTCTTGATGATATTTATTTGTGATTTTGCCCTTAGAAGTCATGTATTCATTCTTTACAAGATAGTTGAATATTTCTTCAGATTCCTTTTGCGTTAATTCCACTAATTTACCATCATGTTGCTTAACCGCAATACCAGTAAAACTGATTGGTTCAATAATACCAAATTTGAAGTTATCACTCTCAAGTTCTTTTTGAAGCGTACTTGCGAATTCTTTATAAGATTCGTTGGCAATAACACTTAATGTATTGTATTTAGGTTCAAGTACACGTTCACCGTTTTGATTAACACAAATACGTAAACCACGACCAATCTTTTGACGTTTTGTCATTGTATCTTTCGTTTCAACTAAAGTACAAACTTGGAACACATTTGGATTATCCCAACCTTCTTTTAAAGCTGAGTGGGAGAAAATAAAACGAATTGGTTCATCAAAACTCAACAAACGTTCCTTATCCTTCATAATTAACTGGTACGTTGTTTCATCATCATTTGTTGTACCACTAGAGTTTTTAATTCTACCTTTACCATCCTGTGCAAAGTATCCATCATGTACAGCAGTAGGATCAGTAGAAATATAATCTCCATATTTTTCTCTAAGAAGTTTATAACGAGGTTGATTAATGAGTTTACTGTATTCTTCTTCAAACCAGATTTGATAATCACCTTTTTCATCTTCTCTAGAATAATCACGATATTTAGATACTTCATCAATGAAGAACAAGCTTAAAACTTTAATGCCTTGTTTCATATAATGAAGTTCTTTATTGAGATGCATTTCAATTGTTTGACGAATTTGTGCACGTTTCATAGCTGATTCATCAACATTACCAATTACATCACCAATATTCAAGAATTCTCCATTACTAAAAGTAACTGATTCCTCACCTGGGAAACAATCAATATTATCAATGATATAGCCATTATTTTTATAGTAATCAACTTCATTTGATAATTCCCACAAATCATCTTTTGTTTTTGCTGTAACTACTTTTTTACCAATAACACCTGTTTTTTTATTATTTACATAAATTTCCAATCGACAAGAAAATCCATTTTTTTCAGATACACTCATTAATTTAACATATGGTTTTGTACTTGCTTCATTACTTGTAATGGAAGCAACTTCAATATGTTTAACTAAATTTTCTTGATAAGCATCTACTGGTGTTAAACGATACATTAAATTGTAGAGCTCTTTGTGGGTTGCTGAATAACGCAAGGTACATAAAGGATTTAAGGAAGCAATGGCTTCTTTTGATTTCTTTGTACCATCTACAGATTGCGGTTCATCAATGATAACAATTGGATTTGTTCCAGCAATCAAATCGATTGGCTTATTCCCATTTAATTTATCACTTGTTCTATGAATCAAATTTGCCTTTGTTTCTTTAGAAGGATCTGTAAAGCTCTTTCTAAAAGCATCAATATTAATAATCATGATTTCAATATTTGTGCTTGTAGCAAATTCTCTGATCCTTTCCAAGTGATTAGAATCATATACAAAGTAGTTGTAGACTACATTGTCATATTTTTCCATGAAATGATCTTTTGTCGCATTTAAAGAATTATTCACACCTTCTTTAATTGCAATACTAGGGACAACAATAATAAACTTAGTAAAACCATAACGTTTATTCATTTCTAAGATAGTCTTAGTATAAACATATGTTTTACCTGTACCAGTCTCCATCTCAATCGTAAAATTACGATTTTGAAGACTTTTAGACATTTGAATATCGTTATGTTCTTGAATACTTTGAACATTTTCAAGCATTGTAAAATCATTAATCGATAATTTATTAGAATGACCTATGAAGTAACTAACACCTTCAGCATTAAAATCCAATTGATTTCTTTGATCTACTTCAATTGTAAATAAAGAATCTTTTACTTCACAGCCATCAAAAATATCACATATTGCATTCACTGCATCTGTTTGATAGGGTTGATCTACAAATTTTAACTTCATTTGCAAACTCCTTTCTTTATATACATTTAATATCTTCAACACCAGCGTGTTCTAAATTATATACTGCATTGATTTTAGCATTATCATCAACAAAGCCACTTTCTTTGAAGATTACAGTTCTTGGTGATAATTCTCCAATCGCTTTTACATCTTCACTTGTAAGATCATCTTCTAGACAAACAATCATGTATCGTTTACCCACTCGATACATTATTTTACCATTTACTTCTATTTCTTCTACTTGTCTATCAAATACACCATATTTAAGCATGATTTCATAAAGAATATCTTCTTTACTTCTATCATGTTTAAATACTTCACCTAAACGAGCAGATAATTCTTTTTCGTCTAGTTCCAAACTAGTATCCCACTCATTCACATTACTAGAATCAAGTTTAAATACTTTAAATCCTATATCTGCAGTAAATTCTTCTTCACCTGATAATAAAGTATCTTTAGGATGTTCCTTTTCCCAATCGACTTTAATCTGTTCTCCAGCTCTGCGAATACGTTCTTCTCCAATTTCACATATATTTTTATATCCAGCTTTATATGCTTCTGATTTTTCATCGCATAATTCCGGAAGTTGAACCATGATGAATTTGCGATTTCCACCATCTTCTGAATTAAATTGCATAATTGCGTCCGCTAAAGTTGAAGAGCCAGAAAAGAAATCTAAAATAACAGAATCACGCTCAGCTCCAAGCTCTACTAATCTTTTCATTAAATTGGGTGATTTAGGAAAACTCATTATATTTAAGTCAAAAAGTTGTTTTATTCTTTTTTTACCCCAATCATTATTAAATTCATTTTCTAATTGCAGTGATTTTGCTAAAGTAGTAGCTGAATTTCCGGTATTTAAATAATCTTTTCTAAAAATTCTCCATCCATTTGTAGTTTGTTCAGCAAAAATTAAGTTGTTTTCATTTTTTACTTTCTGCTTTGACCATGTCCAACATGTTGGTATTGTTTCAGAGGCGTTTGGAAATACTTCAACGGTATAATTATCTTTTTTCTCCACAGAAACATTTCCATTTTCAGGATCAACATATAGCGGATAGTATAGACTTGGTCTTGTTTCCGGATTAAATGCTTGATTACGGTTTCTTAGCCCTATAGGTCTAAATTTTCCATTATCATCAATGCGATTGTATTCAGATAACATTTTTTCATCTTTTCCAATTTTATTTATTGAAGATGTATTACCATAATTTTTTACATAAATAAGTATTGGTTCATATGTTTTGGCAATATATAAATCAAGATTTCTTCCTCTAGGATTAACTTGTACCGCAAATTTTCCCACAAAATTGTATTCACCAAATATTTCATTACAAATCTTCTGCAAATTCACTTCTTCATTATCATCAATACTTATTAAAATAACACCATCTTCTGACAATAAATTTTTAGCTAGCTGTAGTCTTGGATACATCATATTCAACCAATCTGTATGGAATCTACCATTACTTTCTGGATTTGATGATGTTATCTGATTTGTTTGTTCCTTATAATTATCCAGACTGTTTTTAAAATCATCATGATATACAAAATCATTACCTGTATTGTAAGGTGGATCAATATAGATCATTTTTATTTTGCCATAATATGTTTTTTGGAGTTGTTTTAATACTTCTAGATTATCTCCTTCAATATAAAGATTTTCTGTTGTATCCCAGTCTTTTGATTTTTCTTTGCAAGGTCTTAATGTTGCTGATGAAGGTGTTTGAGCTAATTTAATTGATTTAGCTTTACCATTCCAAGTAAATTGATACTTTTCCCTGGAATCATCGATCTCATCTCCAAGCATTGCTCTCAGCATATCAAAATTAATTTTTCCTTCTTCTACTGCTTCAGGAAATAATTCTTTAATTTTAGCTATATTATTCTTTTCTAAGTTTAAACTTAGCCCATCGATTCTATCCATTTCAGTTTCTCCTTTAAATACAATTATTAATCTTATTTGTTAATACCCCAGCTGCTATTTGCAAAAGAATATCAATTGATGATGATCCAACTTTCTTTGCAACATCTTTGACTTTATTCCAGTTATTATCATCTTTAATTTGCTCAATAAATTCATGACCAAAATATGTAATATCTATTATTAAGAATTCGTCTATTATTGAATCATCATAAGAAAAAATTTTCGCATTAATTAATTTTGCTTCTTTCATCTTTAAAACAGAATACTTTATAACTGATAAATCATAATTTGGTAGTACTTCATGTAAATCTTTTGAACTTAAAATATTCATTGTACCATCATCATTCATATGTAGTAACTCTTTACATTTTAAAAGTATATCTCTAACACAGTCTTTATTTAATTCCAAGTGTATCGCCTCTCAATTTCTGTATAATTTGTTTCTGTTTCTGTTCTTCATCATATATTTGATCATCTACATCCAGCTGCTCCGCTTTCATCGCAGATTTTTTATACTGTTCTTTCAAATAGCTGATATTTGAAGAACATTGCTGATACTCTTTAATAACAGTCTTAAAATCCAAATCAACTTCTGGATATATATTGATAATGCTATAAACAGCAATTCTGTACAGTAATTGTACAACCTTCATGTAATATTCTTTCAGATTGGCTGCTGATAATTTTGATAGATCTAAATACTTATAAGCTTCTCCATCTATCTTTTGTACAACAATATCATCTAAAACAGTTTTTGTTGTATCCACCCTGTTGATTCTTTTAGGTGCTGCACTGATCCATTCTTTATCAGAAGCATAGTCCATTAAAAGGATGGTAGGTTCTGGAAATGCTGAATGCAGCTGAACAGAAAGATCAGTTAACTGATCATCCTTTTTCAATGTTACCTGTAACACATAAATCGCCTGATAGCTGTACTCCTCATCTTTATATGCTCTATAATGAATTATCTGTTCATTCAATAAACTTACAAGATAAATAGAAGCAACATGACTTTCAATTAATCTTTTATTTTCAGGTGTAGGTTGTAGTTGTTCAATCAGTGTTTTAACAGGAATTCGTTGTTTTTGTAATGTTGGAATTTCTAACTTTTCTAATAATCTCATGATTCCATCACCAAGAAAGAAACTAATTCGAAATCATTTAATCCACTTACTGTATTATCTAACAAAGTAGCTTGTCCGATTTGAAATAAAGATTGAACTCCTTTTTGTTCTACAACACCTTTAATATCAAAAACAGCCTGTTCCAACAAATATGTATAGTCTGACATATCTAATCCATTCTTTGTCTTTTTATTAAAAGATTTGACTAATTTTTCAATTGGTTCTTCTTTACCCTGGCAGAGTACTTTAAACAGATCCAGTATCTTTTTAGGGTTTGTATTTTTAACTTGAATTGAACCATCATCCTTTACGTATACAAGGTAGTAAGGATATAAAGAAGAAGCAGATTCTTGATTATCTGTATATTTCTTTTGTTTTAAACAATAGATCACACCTGCTGTACATTCATCCTTATTTTTTTCTGGAATGTTTGTAATTGCATATACACCAGTAGGATATTTTTCTAATACATTTGGATGTTCTTTCATATATCGATCTAACGACATAATAAAATCATCCAATGTTAAATCTGTAATAGAAATACCACCTTGTAAATCTTCAACATCTAACACTTCATTTTGAAGTTGTTTTAATTGATTCTTACGATATTCAAGATTCTTACTTTCAGCAGATAACAAATCATCGTCACCAGTTGCTGAAAGATCCAACATAACCATTCTGTTTTTTACTCTGTTTTCAAGATTGATATATTCATCTAATTCCATATTCGGCCAGAAGTTTACTAACTGAATTACTTTATTTGTTGAACCAATACGATCCACACGCCCGAATCTTTGAACAATCCGTACTGGGTTCCAGTGAATATCATAGTTTATCAAATAGTCACAATCTTGTAAGTTTTGACCTTCCGAAATACAATCTGTCGCAATTAAAACATCAATTTGATCTTTATCTGTTCTTAAATGGTTTGATCTTGGCGAGAAATTAGCAAGTATAGATTCAAATTGATTTGAAACAGATTTTAAATTTGTTTTAACCCCTGAACCACCAGTAACCAAACCACAATACAAACCATGTGTCTTTAATAGCCATTCATTTAAGCATTTATATAGATATTCTGCTGTATCTGAGAATGAAGTGAAGATAATAATCTTTTTATTTTCTTCATTAATTGGATGCATAATCTTGTTAGTAATCTGATTTTTTAAATCATGTAATTTTGCATCTTTATCTGGTGTAACATCAATAGATTGATATAGCAGTTCCTCTAAGATTTTACGATCTTCTGCTAAATCTTCTCTTAATCTTAATGCATCTAAATCCTTGACTTTGATTTTAATTTTTCCACCAACTTCATAATCAAAATCATCATCTTCAACATTTGAAAATGTGTCATCATCAAAATCGTATTCTTGACCTTTATCAAGAATATCCATCATAATTTCAATCTGACTTAAAATTCTTTCCAATGTTAATGTAAATGAGTTAACAGAACTTTCTAATCGTTTAAAAATATTCACACGCATCAAGTTAACAATATTTTTTTCACGATCTACTTGTTTAAACTTTCCTGTACCGCCTTTTACTTCTTGATCATACAATGCTTCATAATATTCAAGTTTACTAGGAAGTACATAAAGCATAGGAGAGTAAATAGCCAGATGAAGACTCGCAATCATTCCATTCACTTTTCCAAGAGGTGGAAAATTCTTATTGATATCGATATCTGATTTAACAGAAATTGGTTTCAAACGAGTTGGAAATTCACCAATATCCTTTGTATCATAATACGTCTGAATTTGCCTTCTGCTTCGAGCAATTGTTACAGTATTTAATAAATTGAAGAAATTATAGTCAAGCATTGGTAAAAGAGTAGCTGTTGTACGTTTTTCTTCTGGCAGCTTAGACCATTCTTTAAATCGTGTTTGTGCAACTCGTAATGTTGTTTCAATACTGTTAATACCTACAGAATCTTTAAAAGCATCATCTTGATCTTCTGTAATAAACATAATTTGATTTTTTAAATCTGCCAAACGATTATTTACAGGCGTAGCAGACAACATTAAAACTTTCGTTTTAACTCCACTCTTTATAATACGATTCATCAATTTTTGATAACGTGTTTCTTTACCCTTAAATGCATTATTATTTCTGAAGTTGTGAGATTCATCAATGACTACAAGATCATAATTACCCCAGTTGATTGTTTCTAGATTGATATCTCCTGATTTTCCTTTATCACGAGATAAATCTGTATGGTTTAAAACATCGTAATTAAAACGATCTTCTGCTAAGAAATTAGTAACACTATTTTCTCTGAAAGAAGTCCAGTTTGAACGTAGTTTTTTAGGACAAAGCACAAGTACTCGATCATTTCTTAATTCATAATATTTAATAATAGCTAAAGCTTCAAAAGTCTTACCTAAACCAACAGAATCCGCAATTATACAGCCATTATATAATTCAAGTTTTTTTATAGCTCCAACAACAGCATCATGTTGAAAATTATATAAAGCGTTCCATATTTTAGTTTTATTGATTCCTGTACGTTCTTTAACTCTAGCCATGTCATCCATGTTTAACAGTTTTTCACCAAATATGTTATATAGAGTTAAATAATAAATTAATTCAGGAGAATTTTCTTTGTATAAATTGGATAAGTGTTTTAATAATTCGTCTTTAACATCCGCAACCAAATCTTCATTTTCAAATATTTGATTAATAAAAGCTTTATATTGATCAATCATTTGTTGATCATCACTGACCGTATTGAAATCAAAGCGAATTTGATTTGTATATCCTAAACCGTCTTTAGAAAAAGCTATATTATTGCCTTGAATCAAATAACTTCCTTCTTTATTTTCAACAAGAATGTTACTTGGAGAAACACTACCTGATTTAACAACAGATTTAATTTCACCTTTTTCTTTTATGAAGTTATAACACTTAGAAGCAATTTGGTTTTGATCCAAATTGTTTTTTAATCCGATTTCTAAGTTGAATTCAGAAACATTTCTTTCTCTTTGATGCATCTGTAATTCAAATTCTTTTACTTCTTTATCATTGGCAATAATTCTTTTTATGAATGTAGGTTCATTGAACAGAAATTTAAATTTATTACTTTTTTCTAATACTTTTCGTAATTCTTCAAAAGCATAGATTGTAAAGATAGGAGACGAGATAGTTATATCAGCTCCTTCTTGTGTATTTTCTTTGACGTACTCACCAACGGCACCAATTTTATTATTATCCAATACTATAGGCATGTAATCACCTCTTTTACGTTTATTCGTACTTATTTATTTTCATCACGTTCCTCTTTAGGAATGATTTCTACAACATCATCAAATGTGCAATTGAAATAATCACAAATATCAATCAATTTATCCATAGAAATAGCTTGTCCTTTAGACAATTTAGCTAGTGTTCCTGAAGATAATCCTATTTTTTCTGCAAACTCTGTTTTTGTTAGATTCGCATCAATTAAAAGCTTAAATAAATTATTGTAGCTTACTTTCATATTGTTTACCTCGCATATACGAATTCATTATACCTTTTCTAGTAATCAGTTTGAAGGAAATCTTTACTTTTTTGAAGATTTTTATCAAACATTTTAAATTATATTGATAGTTTATAAATATATAACCATTGCTGCAATGCATATACAGTGTTCTAATAATGTTAATGGTAAAGAATCGAAGTCCTCCTAACTCTTTTCGTTTTTGAAAAGAGAATAGATTTTTAGAATACAACGAATTGGTGCAGATCTCTGTTTCAGACAGTTGATCTGTTTTTTTTATCCCTTTCAAGGCTAAAAAAAGCCTTTTTTGTGGACTTTCAAGTGAAGGGGAAATTGTTTCTCCTTCACAAAAGGAGGAATAATAAAATGTATAACTATGGTTACGAAAAGAAAAAGTATTTAGAAGAAAAAGAAAAAGAAGAAAACTTGCTACGATTATTAGGATTTCCTGAATGGAAGATTCAGTACCTTCGAGAACTAGATGATTTTGATTTCAACAAAAATCGCAGTTTTCACCGTAATGAATCGCCAACTGAAGTAAAATTTTTTCTAAATGAACCTTCTGAAGATTGTATAAGTGAATATACATGGGAAGATGTACTAAATGGAGTAAACGATGCCGTTGTTTATAAGCATTTGAAAAAGTGTGATCCTGTCATGCAGAAAATCATTGTAATGTTGAAAAACAAGTATTGTGTACGGGAAATTGCTGAAGATTTACATATGACGACCAACGCAGTTTATAAAAGAATCGAAAAATTCTCAAAAAAATGTAAAAAGAGAGGCTAATAATTGGCAATTTCAAGGACTATCTAGTGAAGGGGGATATGTAATCTTCCTAGCAGCTCTTTGAAAACAAAATAACAACTATTAGATACAACACTTATATATTCGAGCTATTTCACTACTGCGCGATGATGTTTTTAACGAGCGATGATACTTTAGATTGATAAACAATTTGCTGATTGTGCCATGACAATATATAAGATAATGATACTTCTAGCGACAGGCTCAAGCGTGATATGGGTTGGTGCGATGCCAATGAAAGATAATTAGCAACTATCTTGTCTAATAGGATTCCTTTGTTTTCGGGTAATCAGGTGATAAATAGAAAACACGATAAATATTTTATTTTTAAACATCAACCGGGATATACTCCCGGTTTTACATAAGGAGTGGATATGCATGAAAATTAAAAGAGGAGAAGTCTATTTAGCAGATTTAAGTGATGCATCTGGATCAGAACAAGGAAAAGTTCGTCCTGTTGTGATTATTCAAAACAATCGTGGTAATAAATATAGTCCAACAACCATTGTGGCTTGTTTATCATCCAAGATTTATACCAAGCATCATTTACCAACACATCATCTTTTACCAGATGGTATTGGATTAAAATACAAATCAATGGTCATGTGTGAACAGATTCGCGTTATTGATAAAAGTCGATTGTTAAAGAAAATAGCCACTATTGGTAGATTAGATATGATGGCGATTGATCGAAAAATCAAAATCAGTCTAGATTTACGTTTACATAACCAAAGAAAATAGCTTTGGTTATGTTCCCTTTCCTTATGGAAGCAGTCCTTTCCCAGCTGCTTCCTTTTATTTTGTAGGTGAGAATTTAAATTTCAAAAATTTTATAGTGAGGAGGAACAAAGCGATGAAACCTGTTATATGCGAAAAGAAAACATATACCGTTGCTGAAATTATGCAAATACTTGGTATTGGAAGGACAGCAGCCTATGACTTAACAAGAAAAGGATTATTTAAAGTCATTCGTGTTGGAAAAATTCTTCGTATTAACAAGGAATCCTTTGATCAATGGTTTGACAGTCAACAATAAAGGAGGAATGAGGGATGGCTGTGATTTTAAAATTGGGAAAGAAATTTCAAGTAACTTACGAGGTAGTCACACCTGCAAAAGAAATAAAAATGATTAAGGAATTATTCGATAACTATGAAGATGCAGCTAAACGAAAAGAATTATTAGATGGTGAGACATGTATGTTTTCCCCAGATAGTTTATTTGTGGATGTAATGGAAGATTGGCTTGCTGATCCATATTTCAGAGATCATTTAAAAAAATATCACGAGGCTCAAAAAAACTATGATGTGTATCTTCGTAGCCTTGTAGAAACAACTAAAGTTAAAGATGTTGATTCAGCCTTTGCAAATTCTATTATTAACCAGCTCTGCACAATCAAAAGTATAGGAAGGAATAGTACATTGTCTGTAAAGACGATTCGAGCCTGTAAGCTATTGCTTATAAGTACGTGTGATCATGCAATTAAGATGGGAATCATGGATGAAAATCCATTTAATGAGATTCATATTTCAGATCCGAATGATTTTAAAAAAAGGCCAAAGAAATATGCAGATTGGACTTATGAAACCATGCTTCAGATTTTTGATGGCTGCAAAGAGGAAAAACTATATGTCATTATGCAAATCGTATTTGCAACCGGAATGAATGTGACGGATGTACTTGGTCTAGTATGGTCAGATTTTTATCATGAAAAGGATAAGTACTATATTCGAACAAATAAAATGATGGAACGCATGTATGAAAAAGAATTATTCTTCCTTCCTGAATCCTACGTAATCAAAAAATATGTTCATGATAAAAAGATTAAATCTAAAACCCAGGTTGTTCATCATTATGTGGATAAAGAAAATATATATTCTATTCCACGTACTCTGTATGAATTGTTACAAAACTGGAAAAAGCGTTCTAAAGACATATTCCAGTTTGATACAAGTCCTGATGCATTGATGTTTACAACTTTTGGAATCAGTCCATATGATGATCGTTTATTGCTTAAACATTTAGATCAAACAACATGCGCTTTGGATCTTCCAAGACATACACTAGCAGGATTGAAATTCTTTTCTGGGAAAGTTGCACCAGATGGAAGATCTTATAGGGATATTTATTATTATGAACACAATGATATTCCCTTTAGCTATTCTGGTTTAACTGCCAAAGAAAAAACAGCGAAAATCAACTCCGAATTTTCAAATCAAATGAAAAAAGAATTGCCTGATAAAGATAAAAAAGATGCGGTAGATTTAGTCAGACAGCTTAGTGAGGACAAAAATATCCGTAAAAAGTTATTGATGAAACTATTAGAAATTGAAAGTGGTGAATAAGATGGCATCGATACAAAAACGAAAGGATAAATACAATGTAATTTACTATTACACAGATAAATATGGAAAAGTAAAGCAAAAGTGGGAATCTTTCAGGACGTTAAGAGAAGCTAGAAAGAGAAAAGCCGAAGTTGAACTTCAACAAGCGGATCGAACATTCATTGCACCAAGTACAACGACTTTAAATGAGTTTTGGCCAACGTATGTAGATCTTTATGGATGTAACAAATGGTCAATATCCACTATGGAAAAGAATACAGCATTATTTAAAGCTTATATTTCACCGTATCTAGGGCACTATAAATTAGATGAAATTCGTCCAATAACGATTGAACAATATTATGCAAATCTTAAAGAAAGTGAAAATGCAATGAAAACCGGAAAAGTATCTAGCAGGGTTATCGCAGAGATTCATAGAGTTTTGCGTTGCACATTTAATGTAGCTGTTAAATGGGAATATATTCAAAATAATCCATTCTTAAAAGTTGACACACCCAAACATGAATATGAAAAGCGTGAAATATGGACAGCTAATCAGATTGCCAAAGCTCTTGAAGTTTGTGAAGATCCAAAACTTTCGATTGCCATTCAACTTGCATTTGCCTGTTCTTTAAGAATTGGAGAAGTACTCGGTCTTACTTGGGATAATGTGCATATCAGTGATGATGATTTTTCAAATAACGATACACATATTTATATAAAGCAGCAGTTAGAAAGAGCACGTACAGATGCACTGGAAAAACTGAATAACAAAGATGTACTATTCATCTTTCCACAATTCGAAGAAAGAAAAAACGCAACAAGACTGGTTTTAAAAACTCCTAAAACAGATAGTAGTGTTCGAAAAATCTGGTTACCAAACACATTGGCTTGTTTTTTGAAACAGTGGAAAGAAGAACAAAATAAATACAAAGAAGCTTACGGGGATAAATATCATAATTATAATCTTGTGATATGTCAGCCAAACGGTATTCCATGTGATGGAAGTGTTATTCGTAAAGGCTTATCAAAATTAGAAAAAGAAGCCGGACTTCCCCATGTTGTATTTCATTCCTTACGTCATACAAGTACAACCTATAAATTAAAATTGAATAATGGAGATATAAAAGCAACACAAGGAGACACCGGCCATTCTCAAGCTGATATGGTTATGGATTTATATAGTCATATTTTAGATGAAGATCGAAGAGTAAATGCGCAAAGGTTTGAAGATAGTTTCTATAAACAAAACATGGAAAACTATGTCGAAGTTCCCCAGGCAAGTAAGAAAGTTGACATAGATCAGGTCTTGGAAAAAATCAAGCAGGATCCCGAATTATTGCAGCTATTAATTGCTACTTTGGGAGGTGATTAAACACTATATTAGAATTCGTGACATATCGCCTGGTGCGCCTAGTGCCGTAGGGTTTTATTAGATAGCATTAGAAATCCATTAGATAACCCTAAAAATGATGTAAAAAAGTTCGGATTGAAACAGGTCATCCGAACGAATCTGATACAGAGAAATTTTAATCATTTTTACCATCTGAGCTGAAAATTCTGAATGCTATAAAAGGTCATTACAAAAAAATAAAAAAGCGGAAAAACCGCTTAAATAAAGGCTAAAATGGTATTCCGGATGGGATTCGGACCCACGACCTTCCGCTTAGGAGGCGGATGCTCTATCCAGCTGAGCTACCGAAATATATAAAAGATAATACCACAAGTTTTTGCCTCTTGCTTAGGAAACTGGCCTCCTGCTTAGGAGACCACTCATCACAATTTTATTTAATCTTGAAATTTATATATAATTTCGTTATATGCTTTATTTATCGGCTTTTTTGTGTTTCCTAATTTTGACCGCTCAATAAAATATACGGAATTTTTCATCTGATTTCGTTTTTTTTGCATAGTCAATATTAGCTGGCTATTAGCTAGAAGGCCATTTTATTAAAAAAGTCCCTTGATAGGGACATCTTATTTTAATGCATCTAATAGTTTATCCAGTAGATCTGGATTGTCTTTTAAAGAAGCAACCAGCTTATCCACATCAATACTATCTTTCTTCCTTTTGGCATTGTCTTCATCATTGTTCTGATAAAATGACTCATCAAACTTTTGAGCATTTATTTTACGATCTTCATCTAAAATATGACTATACAAATCTGTGACCATATCTGCCTGAGCATGACCGGTATCTCCTTGTGTTGCTTTTATATCACCATGATTTAATTTTAATTTATATGTTGTACTTGAATGACGAAGCGAATGAAATACCACCGGTGGAAGTCCAGCTTTTTCTGAAAGCTTAGCTAATCCTTTACGAATGATATTATGCTCTACTGGTCTACCATCTTCAAAACATAAAACCATATCATAATCATGATATTCATCTTGAAAGAATTCTTTGTATTCATTTTGTTGTTCTTTCCATTCACGTAAAAATTGTACCAATGTATTAGGTAGCCATATAGTACGAATACTTGATTGTGTTTTAGGTTTTCGTAACACCAATACTGTTGTATTGCTTTCATTATCAGTAGCTGATGGAAATGTATACAAAATATCTTGAACATTCAGTTCATCAATTCCCTTTTTAGATAATCTTTGTAATTGCTGTTCTACAACAATATGAGCATTATCATTTTCAATATCTTCATCGCTTATGAATACATTTTTCCATTGTAATCCTAAAACTTCACCAATACGTAATGAACACGCAAACGATAGTTGAATTGCCAATGAAATTTTTGGATCTTCACAAACTTCTAGTGCTCTAGAAATCATTTCTGAAGTCCAAATTTCTTTTTTGGCATATTCATGTTTTGGAGGTGTAACTTTTTTAAAAGGATTGGACGCAATTAATTCCCACTTTTCAGCACACCCAAAGGCACAGCTCAATAACTTATGAACCGATTTTAATATATAAGAAGTTACTTTCCCATCTGTGTTTGATCTCATAGGTCGAATAACTCTTTGTTCTTTTAAATCCCTATAATATTTTTCAATCACAATTGGCTTAATATCTTGCAGCTTCTTTTTACCTATATATGGAAGAATATAATATTTAATTGTAGAACGATTTCTTGTTAATGTAGAAACACTCCAGTTTTGATAGCCATAAAGTTCAATAAATGTATCTAAAAATGATTCAACAGTATCTGTATTAGGTGGGATAAAAGACCCCTTAGCCTTTTCAGCTTCAACTATTGACTTTCTAGCTTTAGCTTCAGAAATTGAATCAAATGTTTCCCATTTTTGTCTCTTTTTTCCTTTTGCATCTACATAATAATAAATTACACAATATTTACCATTACGCTTATTAATTGTTGCCATTCATATCATCTCTTTTCTAATAATTTGTTTAATAACTCTCTTTTTAAAGATGGATCTGATTTTAATTTATCCACCAATGCATCAAAATCAGAATGTTCTTCTTTTGGGAGTAAACCGGATGTTTTCTCTTTAAAAGATTGATTCCATTTTTCTTTACATTCCATCACCTGTCTGCAATTTAAAAAATCACGAACCCCATCAATATTAGGCTTTTTACATCTTAAAGGTTGCCTCAAACTTGAATAATACACATCACTATACAAAACCTCATTTCTACCCTTTTGTCTGCCAAATGACATCAGTTTTACTAATGTCAATTCTGGAAAACCCAATTTACTAATAAGTTCTTTGAAATGTTTATTTACGACTCTATCATCATAAGGAAGATCATCCTTCAAACTGAAAATAGTAGAATCATCACAACGATTTTGTGCATATCTATTTCGCCATTCCATCAACAATTCAATGACCTGGCTATGTAAATACACTTTCTTTTCTTGTTTATTCTTTAGAAGTACTACAACTGTATTTGTATTTTGAAATCCTTTCTTCTTATAAGTTTGAATAATTGAAGATGGATCCATTTCCAAAACAATATTCTTATTCAATCGTCTAATTCTTTTATTCGATACGATATACCCTTCTTCTAAATGATCCAAATTACTCCAGGTAATAGCTCTCACTTCACTTAAAGAAAGACCTGAATCAAAACATAAATGCAATAAAATAAACAACTTTTCATTTGTACAATTAGAAATCAATCTAGTCCAATAAGACAAGTTCCAACTTGGCGACTCTTGATTCTTGGCACTTACTTTTGGCCTATATTCTGTAAAATAATTTAATTTTATTAAATTATGATCAACCAAATAGTCACTGGCCTGGCATAATAAATTTAAGCAGCCTCTTACAGCAGATGCACAAATAATATCATTTGATATTTGATTTCTAAGAGGTACACCTGGCAATAATTGAAGATCATGCATAATTTGTTTTGATGTTTTAGCATTAAGCTCTTTAACCTTTTTATCTCCTACAACTTTACTTAAATAATTGTTGATCAAAGATTGTTTATTCTCATATATTGAAATCGAATAATCATTAAATATAATCACACTTACGTATTGATTCAAATAATCAATAAAGAGTGTATTCTTATTTACAATAATCTTATTTCTTTTTCCACCATCTATTTGTTCTTTACGCTTCAATGCCTGATCTCGATTGTAGAATGTTTCATATCTTTTCTCTATATCCCCATTCTCATTTTGAATTGTATAAATTACATTGTATGCCTTACGTCTTTTAGTAATTACTACGGCCATTTTAAGTCCTCCCTATTCATCGCTATAAAACCATTTGTCAAAGGATTCCTTGTTAATGCGAATTGATTTACCAATCTTTATACTCTTAAATATACTTTCTTTTACTAAAGAATAAGCAGCTCCTTTACTTACACCTAATATCTTTGCAATTTCAGCTACTGTATAGGTTTTCTTTTCACATAACACAGGTTTCATCTTTTTTCCTCCTCACTATAAACTTTCAAAAAGCACAATTCCCAGCTACAAAAAAGGAAGCAGTGTTTCATTACTGCTTCCACAGGAAAAGAGTCCATAACCAGAAGAATCATTTCTTCGGGTTATGTAAACGTAAATCTAAACTAATTTTTATTTTCTTATCAATAATAGCCATTTGCCTTTTATTTAACGTTGCTATCTTTTTAAATAATCTCGACTTATCAATCACTCGAATTTGTTCACACATCACCATAGATCTGTACTTCAATCCTAGTCCATCTGGCAAAATACAATGTGTTGGAAGATGATGTTTTGTATAAATCTTAGAAGAAAGACACGCAACAATCGTAGTTGGACTATATTTATTTCCACGATTATTTTGAATAATTAATACCGGCCTAACTTTTCCTTGTTCTGATCCTGAGGCATCACTCAGATCTGCTAAATAGATTTCTCCTTTTTTCACTTTCATTTCTATCCACTCCTATAAAATATGTAAAACCAGGACATCTCCTGGTTGATAATTAATATTAAAATATTCATCGCGTCTTCTATTTATCACCTGATTACCCGAAAACAAAGGAATCCTATTAGACAAGATAGTTGCTAATTATCTTTCATTGGAATCTCACCAACCCATATTACGCTTGGGCCTGTCGCTAGAAGTATCATTATCTTATATATTGTCATGGCACAATTAGCAATATTGTTTGTCATCTAAAGTATCGTCGCTCGAATTGCTTCATCATCGCGCAGTAGTGACCCAGCTCGAATATATAAGTGTTGTATCTAATAGTTGTTATGCTATTTTCAAAGACCTCTTTAAGAAGATACGAGTATCCCCTTCACTAGTGAGCCGATGAAAACGGCTCAAAATTGCAGCTTTATAAAAAAAAAGTATATTTTTTTCTAAAACGAATAGTTTCAACATGAGTTTTCAATGAATAAGTCACTAATTTAATGCTTACAGTTACTAAAACCACTAAATCTGAGTATTAAAAAGCATGCAGAATCGGCTTCGATTCTGCAATTCAATTATTTATTTGTTTTCCTTATTTTATACGTGTAATCTAGTTTTGCTAGTCTTCTACAAATCGTCCACTCTGGAATTCCTGTGATTTTAGATACTTCTTTTGCACAATATCCACGATACATTAAAAAAATAATCAGCTGCATCTCAAAGCCAAATTCTTCTAATAATTCTGCAAAAGTAATACTTGTTATGGAATTCAAGAAATCTCCGACAGTTCTGGGATCGTTTAATTCAGATAAATTTGGCTGAACAACTTTTGATATTTTTTGTTCACTATCATAATCCACTTTTTCAAAAAATCTTCGATCGGAGTTAAATTGCATTCTATCAAAATCTCTCATTAAAAGAATTTTATCCATTGGCATTCCGTTCTTTTTCATAAACCTTTCATCTTTCTCCTTCCATTTCTTATACGCATTTTCAGCGCGACGGTGATTATAGGGTTTAGCCATTATTATTCCTCCTTTTCATAGCTAAGCTTCGAAGGGATATCCCTTCATAATCGAGCCGACGAAAACCGCAAAAAATTGCACAATCGAAGAAATTTTTTAAAAAAATTTTGATTAGAAGAGTATCCCTTCTTCTAATTTGCCAAAGAATATAAAAAAACAGATCCACTGTCTGAAACAAAGATCTGTACCAATAAATTTTATTTTATAAATAATTCGGATAAAAAATAAAAATATAATATTACCAAAATAAATATTGAAAAATGAACAAGTAAATGATATATAATATGTAAGTGGTTTCAGAAAATAAGGAGGTGCTTACATATGTTCTATCATTTATTTCAGAACAGAGATAAAAAATATATTTACGATGTTAATAGTAATTTGGTTTCTTATATATCGGATGAACTGTTCACAGATTTGCAAAAACAACATTCGTGTAACGAGCTATGTGAAAAAGAATACGAAATATTATTAGAAAAAGGATTTTTTAAAGATTATCAATTTAAACAACTCTATAATCCTCTTTCAAAGCGAATCGAATATTTAAATGATAGAAATTTATCTTTCTTTATTTTTCAGGTGACTCAAGGTTGTAATTTACGTTGTGCATACTGTCCTTATTCTCAATCTAATGAAAAGATAAGGCATCATAAGAACGTAAATATGACTTGGGAAGTTGCTAAAAAAGGTTTAGATTTTTATTTTCAACATTCAGTAGATTCTGATTTTATTGGAATTGGTTTCTATGGAGGAGAACCATTACTTAATTTTGAATTGGTAAATCGTATTGTAGATTATTCAAATAGATTATTTGAGGGTAAAGATATTCATTACTCAATAACAACAAATGGCACTTTGTTAACAGATGAAATCATTTCTTTTATGGAAAAAAACAATTTTCAATTGTTAATAAGTTTAGATGGTGATAAAGATTCCACGGATAAAAATAGACATTTTGCAGGGAATGATTTGAGTGTTTTTGATGTAGTTTTGAAAAAGATTAAAATGATTCAAGAAAAACATAAATTACTATTCAAAAAAATGACAATAAATATGGTGTTGGATCCATCTTTAAACATGGAAGTCTATGAAAAACTATTGGATAAATATCCTTTTTTAGAGAATACAAATCTATATACTGTAAAAATTGATGATTCTTATTCGGACAAGAAAAATATAATAAGTAATGATTTTATAAATTCATACAATTACAAGATATTTCTGTGCTTGTTAGAAACAATTGATAATTTTCATTTTGAAAAAGAAACCAAATTATTTGAGTCACAAAAAAAGTTATTAAAAGATGAATTTAATAATGGAACTAGAAATAAAGTTGCAGAATATATTGAAAAGGATTTTATTACTTCAGGAATGTGTTTACCAGGTATGACAAAAACATTTGTTTCTGTAAATGGTGATTTTTATCCTTGTGAAAGAGTTAATGAAAAATTAAAAGATATGATTATTGGAAATGTGAAAGATGGATATAATTTAAAGAATATTAACAATTTAATGCATTTTAATAGAAAATTTGGGAACAGATGCATAAATTGTTTTGCTGTTCGTGAGTGTAATTTATGTCCAGAACAGTTTGGTGTAAGTGGTCTAGAAGAGAATGAAGAAAGCTTACAAGTATGCAGAGTGCAACGAGAAAATTTCGTTCAGGCATTAAAAGATAGAATGTCATATAATGAAATACTTTCGTTAATCGATGGAGGAAAGATATATGGCAATTAAAACTACATTGTTTTTCCCTTTTAATGATTATTCATTTTCACTAATTGATTATGTAAAAAAGATAAATGGTGATTTTGTTGTTGCAAGTTGTAAAGGTACTGGACTTATTGGAAGAGACGTTGCTTATTCGGTTAATATGCCAGATATAGGAGTAAATGTGCTAGATATTGCAGATGTTAGTTGGAATCAAATTACAGATTTTGTAATTCTTAATCCTGGTGATAATTTGGCTTTGTATAAGCAAATAAAAAAAGTATACATTTTAGCAAAGGAGAATAAGATAACTATTCACGATTTAACTGGTTATTTTGATACTAAAATAAAGCAAAAAAAAGATAATGAATCTTTTAGTCCTCGTCCAATTAGTCCAATTGAAAAACCAATTATTTATATTTCAGGAATATTTGACTCTATACATAACAGTTTGATTAGTTTGAATTTAAAATTTTATTTAAAAGAAGCAGGATATAATTCAAAAATAATGACTTATAATAAAAATTTAAAATATTCTAATGATATTATTTTTGATTCATCTTTTTTGGAAAAACCAGAAAAACTTTATTTTACCCAATATAAATTATATGAGCAAATTAAAAGATTGGATGACGATATGAATGTTGATTTAATTATTGTTCAAGTACCCGGTGGTTTTTCGCAACTCAATAATTATGTATTTAATGATTTTGGAATTTATTTCTCTTTTCTTAATAATTTAATTCGACCTGATTATTTAATAGTGTCTTTACCTTATGATTTTATTGATAGAGATATGGTAAAAGAAATTGAAGATGTTTCTGAGTCAAAATATAATAAGAAAATTGATGCTTTTGTAGTTAATAATGGTTATTGGCGATTTGGAGAAGGAACGACTTTATCTAGTCAACCTAAAGATACATATCTTCCGTTTAGTCTTTTAGATTCAATTAAAGAAAACGATATGTATACAATAAATTATTCGGAACTGGTAGATAGTATTATTAATATTTTAGGAGAATATGATGATAGATAGTTTACAAATATATGGTAAAGTTAAAGGCCTTATTAAAACATATTATGGAATTGAAGAAAATATTATTGATAACAATTATAAAGTATCATTATTTTTAAAACCGTTTGAATTTAGCCCTATAGAGTTGGTAAAGTTATATATTTTGATTAAGCAATCATTTAATATGGACTTTATTGAAGAGGATTTTCTAAATTATAATTTTTTGAGTATTGATTCTATCGTTGTTATGATAAAAAGAAAGTTGGATGAGAAAGATGAAAAATGTAGTTGAGGTGAAAAATGTAGTTAAGAGTTTCAAAGATAAAATTGTATTAAATCATGTTTCTTTTAGTATGAAACCTGGTGAAATAGTTGGCTTTGTTGGACAAAATGGTGCAGGGAAAAGCACATTAATGAAATGTATGTGTAATTTGATAAATATGGACGAAGGAACTATTTCTATTTGCGAAGAAGATGTAGTTAAACAAAGGGAAAAAGCATTATCATATGTTTCGTGTATGATTGAAGGTCCTGGATTATTTGAAAATATGACAGGTAAAGAAAATTTGGAATTAATGGCCACTTTAAATCATGCTTCAAAAGAAAAGCTACATGAAATGATGGAGTTTACTCAGATTGGTTCTCAGCTGAAAACTAAGGCAGTATCCCAATATTCCATGGGCATGAAACAAAGAACAGGTTTAGCTGTGGCTTTAATGAAAGAACCTAAAGTATTGTTACTAGATGAACCAATGAATGGATTGGATGCTACGGGGATTCAAGGCTTACGTGAAGAATTGATACGCTTGGCCAAGGAAAAGAATGTAGCTTTACTAATTTCAAGTCATCAGTTAGGTGAAATTGAAAAGATGGCAGATCGAATTATAGGTATCCATTTTGGGAAAATCAAAGAGATTTCCATGGAAGAAAAAGAAAATGTATATGTATTAGAAACGGATAGAAAAATACCAGATCAATCAGACTTGCAAATCATAGAACAAACAGGAAACACCTATAAATTAGAAGTAAATTCTGTTATGGAAGTACTTTCAAATCTAGAAAAGCAAGGGGTTCAAGTGAAGAATATTACTCAAATACACAAAACATTAGAAGATGTATACAACGAGTTTATTCAAGAGGCATCATTATGATGTACGAACTTAAAAAGTTTATCTTTAATAAACGAAATGTCGGTGTATTTGGATTTCTAGTATTCTTTCTCGTTTGTTTTATAGGTTACAACGTTTATATGGATAAACACTATAATGAATCTCAAATCAAAATCTACCAAAAGGCCTATCGAATTTCTGAAAACAGAATGGATGAAGCAGGAAGTGAAGAAGAGTCTGAATTTTGGAAAAAGGTTTATCGTAATGCGAGTGGTCTGATTCACTTTTACTACAACAGTGAAAATAAAACAGATGAATTTATAGAATCAAAATTGAGTTGGAACCACTTGATGCTGCAGGCAAATAATGAGGGGTATATTATCAATGATTTTGAGAAAAGAGATGTTCAAACTTTGCAGAATGAAACAAAGCAGTTGAAATATCTAAAGAAGAATCATATTGAAATGTTGAATAGTCCATATGAACCTAATACTTTTAATATATTCAATGAACTGTTTAATCAAAAACTGTATTTAGTTGTCATGTTGATCCTATGCATATTATTATGCGATATATTCGGTTTGGAAATGGAAAGTGGGTTTTATAAAAACTTATATGTTTCAAGAATTTCAAAGCAAAAATTACTGTTGAATAAGATAAAGTTTTCATTGTTTGCAGCGGCTTTTTTGATAATAGTGATGCTTTTGATTATCGTTCTTTCTGGATTGATTTTTGGAATTGGAAATTGTGATTATCCATACTTTTACTTTAATCAGATGTATACAGTGAAAGAAATTGTTGCGAAAAGTATTATTCTATTAGTTGTAGAAAGTATATTTGTGGTAGGTATATCTGCATTGTTATTTACATTTAGTTTAAATAATGGATTTATTGTAGCTGTAAATCTAATTCTATATGCACTTTTCTTTGTCTTAGGAAATGTAACAGGCTATTCTAGATTCTTTGTGTATATTCCATTTTTACATATTGATTTTGTGAACATGATTATTTATAAGCAGGTTGTCCTAGCTGCTATTATAAGCTTGATGTATTTTCTGTCTTGTAGTTTGATTTCATTACAATGTTTCAGAAAAAGAGAGTTGGTGAGATAAATGTGGACTTATGTGCTTTTCAATATCAAATCTAATTTAAAGAGAAAAGAAAATCTGATTCTAATCGTACTATTCATCATTTGTGAGATTGCTTTGTTGTTTATTTTGAATACAAAATCATTTACGGAAAGTCCATATCAAACATCACTAGGCATTAGTATAGCAAGTGTTTCACAAAAGAATGATCCCAAACTTTACCAAGAATTCATGGATGAAGTAAATTTGATACGTCAGACCATTGATAAGGGTGAGCAGGATGGAAAAGAAAAAAATTGGAAGTCATATTGTGAATATAAAGTAAAGGTGGGTGTGTTGGAAGCACAGTGGTATATGGTGACTTCAAACATGCCTAATGATTCCTATTTTGAACATGCAGATGTTCTAGAAGAATTAAGGAAGGAATATGGATTACCTGATTTGTCGCAATACGAGAAATTAATTGTACAAAAATCAAATGATATTAATTTATATTTTTGTTCTATGCAGCAGGCTCGTTACTTTGACTACTTGTTAAAACATGATCTTACTCCAATAACATATTCATATGTGGATGCATCCAGTGTTTCATTACAGATAGCTCGATATATATTGCCTGTAGTTTTACCTTTGCTGGTTGGACTTCTATTGTTTCAACAAAGAGAAAGACGAGCAAAGACAGAAAAAACAATTCTAACTATTTCTGGAGTAAAGAAAAAATATGTGAGATGGAATTTGATTTCTGACGTGCTTTTTGTTCTATTGGTTGTTTTCCTGCCTGTTTTAGTTTATATGATAGTTCTTGTACCTTTTAAAGGTGTATCGAATCTGATCTATCCGGTTTTATATTATAAGCCAGGATTTACTGGTTTTCATTATTGGGATACACAAGGATTGGATCATATTGAGCTTGTGGCAAGTGGACTAACGAATATGAGTGTCAATCAGTTTACAACGCCAGGAATGGAATTGATGCCATTGTGGCAATGTACACTATTTGTAGCATTTGGAATTGTGATGTCCACAACATTTTATGTCCTACTCATAACTGTATTATCTAAACTTATGAAAAACAAATACTTATCTTTGCTTGTATTTTTAGTTGTCTTGGGTCTTTGTTCTTTTGCATCGCCATTAGGAAACATGCAGAAGATCAATACATTCAATCCAATGTCATACAGAGATTTTGGAATGAACCTATTAGGTACTAGTTATTTTGGATATTTTGCGGGAGTTGTAATTATTGGACTATATAGTGTGATTTTGTATTTAGTTTTGAAGTGGTGTGCTAAGAAAGTGCACGCTTGACATATCATGGAAAATAGAAAGGAGACAGCAAGATGATCAAGTTAAAGAAAACTGTAATCGGAAAAAGTACATTGTCTAGTGTTCAACCTAGAGCTTGCGCATGCCGAAACGTTTGCACAGGTGATGCAACTACAAGACCTGGTCAATGGATTAGAAAAGATCAAAATGATTATATGCGTAATACAGCTAGTGCTGCTGGTGCAGTAACACCAAGATAACATTAAGTTATAAGCAGTTATTCACGGTGAATAACTGCTTACTTGATTGGATAGAATGGATGGAATATATATGAAAAAAATAAAAGTCTTTTACAAAAATGTATTTTATGCAATCAAGTATATATATAAAATAGACAAATCTTATATTTTTCTTGAATTTTTAAATGTCATTTTAACTGCTTTTTCATCAATATTTTCTGTTTATTCATTAAAAGTATTATTGGATGTTTTTCTACAAAAAAAAATAAATGTATTAACTATTATGTTGTTTATAATCTTTACAATTTCTATAATTGTTGATTATTTGCAAAATAAAATTGAAAAGCAATCGATAGAACTAAAAAAGATAATTATGTCAGAACGCACAAACTTTGATTTATATAATTCAATTTTAAATAAAAATGTTTTAATTTTCGAAGATAAGGAATATTACGATAAGATATATTTGAATATGACACAAGGTTTATCTAATATATTATCTTTACAAAATAACTTGGGTAAATTATTGACCCAAATTTTATCAATTATTGGAATTGGATCTATTGTCATACAATATGATTTTCGGATTATAGTATTAGTCCTTATCGTTGTTTTATTTAGTGTAATATTGAACTTTTACCAAGCAAAATTAGATTTCAAAAAAAATATAGATAGCATATATCCATCGCGAATATTTGATTATACTACAAGAACTGTATATCTAAAGCAATATTCAAAAGAGTTAAGAAAATTTAAAATATTTGAAGTAATTAAAGCAACGTATAAAAAGTCTGTTGATGATATATATCATATTAATGAGAAATATGCAAAAAAAAGTATTCAAGTAACCATGATGCAAGATATACTGGAATTTATTCTTCAATTTTGTACAATTATTATTTTATTCTTTAAATATATTGTCAACGAAATTTTGATAAGTGATTTTTTAGTTTTATATAATAGCACCATGGATTTATGTTTATATATAAAATCAATATTTAATATTATTCCAGATTTTTACCAAAATTCTTTATATATTTCGGAATTTAAAGAAATCATTGAATCAAAAAAATCAGAATCAGATAATGATTGTCTAAATAATTATCCTTTTTTGTTAGATTCGCTAAAGTTAGAGAACATTTCTTTTTCTTTCAAAAGCAGAAGAATTATAGATAATTTTAATTATGAATTTCAAAATAATAAGATATATTTGATACAAGGGAAAAATGGAGCAGGAAAATCTACACTATTAAACATTATATGTGGCTTGTACAAGACAGCTTGTGGTGATATTTATATAAATGGTGTAATAAAAGCTGAACAAAAATGGCTAAAAGAAAATGTAAATATAATGTTTCAAGATGGCCAACTTTATGCATTACCGTTAATTTATAATATTATTATGCGTCCAATTCAAAATAAGGATGCAGACGAGAAACTTGTATGGGATTTATTAGATAAAGTTGGAATAGCTTCAAAAATACAAAAACTTCCATTGACTATATACACCCCTATTTCTAATGAATTAGATGATTATGGTACATCATTTTCTGGAGGAGAAATGCAAAAAATATTACTTGCACGATCTTTAGCTAATACTAAATTGATTAATATCTATGATGAGGTTTCAAATGCAATGGATGTAGAGTCAAAGAAGGATGCTGTAAAATTAATTAGAAAATACAATAAAAATACAATAACTATCGTCGTATCTCATGATAATGAATGGAATGATTATGTAGATCAGATAGTTAAATTATGAGAAATCTAAAGACGGATTATAAGGATTATCAAATGAAATCATAAATAGTGTATTGCTGCGCTCTAAACAGCAGCCAAAGAATCTATATGTAAAATAGAAAAGATCCATTTGGCAATGACATTGTATCATTTCAAATTGGATCTTTTAATATGGGCTCTATTTGACGCTTACCTCTTCGTGGATTTAGTGGCTCTGAGCAATGGATTGCATGGCTCTGTCCAAATGGATTCGGTGGTTCTATTTTCATGGATTGGGTGGCTCCGCCACCATGGAATACTCAATTTAGGATTAAATAGTTTCTGTTTTTGTAATTATTAATTATATTTTTAGTAAATTCTATAAATTGATATTCCATAATCATATTCTCCTTCACACACTGAAAAAAACTTCATTTTTTTAAAATATAAATCTTATTATCTTCTTGATAAAAAAGTTCGTTATTTCTCATTTTTAACAATATAACAATAAAAAAATATATATCACTTACCGACATTGCTAAGCTTGAAAAGCCAAAAAAAATAAGAAAAGTCATAAGAATCAAATTTTTTATAATGAATGATAAAAAAATAGGAATAATTGCCAAGACAAGCGTCGGAGATATTAACATTATTAGAGTTCTACACTTGCTCATCCTCGCATCACTTTCAACAGATATTATCGGTTGTAAGTTCTTCATTTTGAATATTATTTTTTTTCTACTTTTTTTCGGATATGATAGCAAATGTATATATTCATGTATAATACTAAAAGGAAAAACAGAAATAAGCACAGCTCCAAATGCAGAAAAAAACAAGTCTATATCATTAATATAAAATCTTTTAATCTTTAAAAAAAATACCAATAGTAGCAATGTACATAACACAATGATCAACATACTAATATTTTCTGTTTTTTTGTTTATTTTAAGTATTTTAAAATTTCTATTATCACAAAACTTTTCTACCATACACATAAATCCTCTCTACTCATCTATACGAATTTGGAGCAGCGATTCGAATAGACGTGGGAATACATCCAATTAACTAGCACTGCTCTGGACTAGTAGTAAAATATGAAATAGACACTAATGATACCAAAACAGTCGTAATGATAATGTTAGAAATAGAACATCTGGGTTCTGGATTTCCATCATTACCATCAACAATTGATAATTCATTCAATTCTTCAACGCTAACTTTTCTCTTTGTATTCTATTCCATGTTTTTTTTCCTTGTTTTCATCATGAACCTATTCCCTAGTACTATTATACAATTCTATGAGTATTTAATCTATCTAAAGACATAAATTATGTCGCAATTTCGCAGATTTGTAAACGTTCACCTTTTTTCGATTACATGTGTAAAATATATCTTTAATTAGTTTATCAAAATGGAACCATTGTAAGACAAATTCATGATTATATTACTATCAATAGGTCTTCCAATAAATCTTCAAGAAAAGTTTATTAATGTTTACCTAAAATATGAAAAAATTCATCAAACAGTTTAAACATCTCTGCTCCCTAGTTAATAATCCTTTAAACACTCATAGGGTTTTCAACCCTACAATTTTTGAAGCCAACTTTTAGTCGACCCTATCTAATTGCGGATTACCCTTATTTTCTACTTAAACCAAAGTTACGAAAGAGTATCACCGCAACAAGTGATACTCTTTTATTGAGAAATTTAAATTTATACAAAAGAATCAATAATAATTGGATTAATGTGCATCAGGAAAATCATTTTTGAATTTGCCACCATAATGATTGTTCTTATAGTTTCTAATATATAGTAATAAAACCATTATCACTAAAACAATTCCACAGATGGCATACATTGTAGTTGGATTTAAATTATAGAATAAATAACAGATTACTGTCCCAACAATAATTAATAATCCAATAATCACAAGGAATGCATCCACATATTTTTTCATTTTTTACACCCTCTTTCTTATTATAAATAATATTATCGAATTTTAATGGTTGCACCACTATACCAATAACCTCCACCTACTAAACAAGAATATGGATCATTTACAGAAGAACGATAGTTAATACTATGTGTTAAGCTAGAACCACTAATATTGTGCCATTGTGAATTAATAGAAACAGTCCATAATGTAGGCACATATGTAATTGCGGCATTTAAACTAACATTTGAAATTTTCCCGTTATTATATGTATATGCACCCGTTACAGTGACTTTAGCACTTGATACACAACTACCACCTTGATCTTGAATGCGAATACTATATGACTTATTTACATTTATTCTTGATGCAGCGCGGTTTACATCAGATAAAGCAGAAATTTCAGATCCATATAATGGTTCAATCGTTGAGTTATCTTCTAGTAGAATAACTTCACCTTTGTCTGGAATAGGATACATAGTTCCTGCTTCACAGGCGCGTTGTTGAGAATGAACAGGCACATCAATTTCTTTAGCACTCAACATATTTGTGTTAAAAAATACTGACAAAACCATACTAAACACAAGAATCGATAATCGTTTAATTTTTCTATTCATAAGTAAATACACCTCCTAATTTTAACATTAAACAATTGAAATTAAACTCGTCTAAAAAATGCACGTGCGATTTTCCCACATACAGTTCCACTGCTACATTTAAACATTTTTTAATAAATATGGCTTCTTCATCACAATCCATATATCTACATGGATATATGGGTGAATGATTCTTTCCTGCCACATTTCAAAGAACCTTTCCAATTTAAAACTTTTTTGAACATTTCTACAAATCAGGCTAAATCATTTTTTCATTTCCGACTGATTTTTTAATCCACAATGTAGTAACCCTTCCATGTCTTACTATTGAAATGAGTAAACCCAGAAAATCAAATGTTTCTCTTGTGACACAACATCTTTCAAACTGGAGATTAGTGTACTTTTATGGGAAAGTTATGATTTAAAAAATCCCATTCTTTTAAATACAACTTCATACACTCTTTGTGTATCTCTTTCATATTGAAATATTATCAGGAAAATCATCAACATACTTTACCAAGTATGCTTATCCCTTTTTCAAAGATAGCGCTATCTCTAACTCAAATATAATATAAAACCCATGAAAATACAATATAAATATTCATATCTGCTATATTTTTTTATATTCGTTATATTTAATTATATTCGAATTGAAAAAATAAATATTTATTCATATAATATAAGAGAAGATATACACAAAAAAATTTAAATGGAGGAACGCACATGAAATATATACAATTTACTAAGAAGGAAAATGAGGTCATGGATATCTTATGGAAGCATGATATTGCAATGTCTGCAAACGATATTAAATTAGCTTCCAAAGATTTGAGTATCAATACGATTCAGCAAACGTTACAAAAATTATTGGAGATCAAATATATCAAAGTAGCAGGAATTGGACAGAACAAGAAGGCAATCACAAGATTATATAGACCAGTTATATCCGAAGCTCAATATGTGAATTCATTTATTGGCGAAGATACACGTGCAAAAATTTCAGCTTATTTTGTTGAACACACAAATGATTTAGAAATGATTGAACAATTAAAGAAATTGATTCAAGAAAAAGAGAAAGAGTTAAAATAATGCGATTTTCTGCATCATCTCTTTTCATTACTTTGTGCATCAGTTTTTTATTGATTCTTCTGTTAGACATATTACTTTCATACAAGAAAAGTTATAAATTATTTCGGACAGATTTTATAACAGTGTTAGTTGTTGTTGTCGTAGTAAGAATGTTTGTGCCACTTGAATTCAAATTTACTAAAACCATTATAGTGCCCACAATCATGAATCCAATCATTGTACTGTTACAATATAAGATCTATGCAAATGTGCAAGTATATCAATTCTTATTATTGGTTTGGGCATTAGGCATTATATGGAACCTGATTAAATGGATTCGCGCAATTCAAATTGCCAAAGACATGTACAAACGTATTGAAAATCATTCAGAACATTATCATATAAGCGATTTTATAGATAACTATCAAGAAGAAAATTATGTGGTGTTAAAAACAAACTATGTTTCTTCCCCGATGGTCATGGGCTTTAATAAAACTATATTGATACCAGACGTATACCTTTCACAAGAAAATTTAAAAAATATATTACTTCATGAAACATGGCACATTAAAAATCATGATGTGTGCACTAAACAAATTATCAATCTATTAGTTATCATGTATTGGTGGTTTATTCCAGTATATAGATTAAGAGATAAAATTGATTTATTTTTGGAAATGCGTGTAGACTATCAAACAACAAGTCCATTTTCTAAAGAGGAAGTAATGAAATATATGTATACACTTATAGAAATCCAAAAAAACATTCAAAGTAAAAATGAATTCAAGGGACAATCTACACATTTTATGATTCAAGATAATGCACATGTATTAGAATATCGTATAAATTATTTAATGGATGGAATGTATCGAAAAAAAACGAGCAAAATTCTAATGATCGCCGTATTAGCTCTTCCATTACTTACAAACAGCATTATTTTGGAGTCTGCATTTGAACCTCCAAACAATGAAGATATGTATGATCAATCAGATATAGATAAGGGATATATTATTAAACATAAAGATGGAACATATGAATTAGTATTTGGCAAAAAGCGAGTTGAAATATCAAATCCAAAAATTGAATGTTTTAAGGATATTCCGATTATAGAGGAGTAAATAATTTATGAAAAAAATAATGATTATGTTAGTGTTGATCGCATCTATGAATATAGTAACACCTGTTTTAGCAAATGAAACTGAAGTCACTGCAAATATTGATGTTACTATGCCATACAAAGATCAGCTAGTCTGGAAATACAAATTTATAAACGGAAAATTGTATAGAAGATTATGGAATCAAACATTGAATAAATGGGTTGGAGACCATTGGATTCCTTGTTAATAAATTTAAAATAGTCTTTTAATATCTTTGTATAAATGGGAATTGACATAAG
>NZ_CAKVMR010000005.1 GCF_934772795.1 uncultured Holdemanella sp. | reverse complement strand
AAAACGCCAATGTTGTATTTCGATTGGTTTTTTTTATCAACATTGGTGTTTTAATTTTCTAATGTATTATACTGAATTTTTAAGCCTTTTTTTTGTGTCTTTTTATCCATCATTGTCTTCTCCATAAATTCCGATCTATAGATTTATTTTAACACAAAATATAAGTGGTTTGTAGAGAGGAAATATATCATGTTTAATTTTCATACAAAAAATTTGTAGTACCATCATATTACCAATAAAAACTTGTAAAAACCTATATTGCTTTATAACACCACCGTAATACTGTGAAAAACTGAATGAAACCGAGCTAAGGCAAAACCTAATCATAAACAAATCATCAGATATTGTTGATAACTTGGAAAAGATTCGAGATAATCAATACTCATTATATGAAGTCTTGAAAGATGTAAACCGAACTATTAAGACACTTTCTGAAGAAGCTCGAAAATTGAACGATACTTCCAAACTGACTCAGTATTATACCGAAACAGCTGCAAAGGCTGCTGAAGCTCCGAAAATTGTGTATGCTTATACTAGAGAAATCGGATAAAACACGATATATCACATTAGGATTCCTTAAATGGAGTCCTTTTTTTATCCCCTTCTCCTTTCTCGATTTCTCTCACAACGTCCTCGAAAACCAACAACGACAAATTGCACACTTTGGAAATAATGTTTTCATAGGATTAGTTATAAAAGCAACTTTCGTTCTACGAGAGCGTTCTTAAAACAATCGAGAAATAGTTTAGCTTTTATTGTTCTGCAATCTTTTTTCGTAAGCTGTCATTTGTGGTTTTTAAAACTTGCTCGGCCATATTTCCGCCGTTGTTGGTAATATCCTCAATGATTTCATTACTTGAATAGTCTATGGAATACATGTAAACGGTGTCGTCTGTTTTATAAATATAGTAAGTAAAATCAATATCCATATCTGGCGTCAATAGATAAATGTTATTACCTTGTAATGAAAGTGTACATGGAATTGATTCCTCATCACTCTGTCTTTCGTAATTGAAAGTTGAATAGGTTGCTTCATTTGTATCTTTATAAATACTTAAACAATCAACAAGTGTATATCCTTTTGCGTTGATTCTTTGTTCTCCATAGTAGTCTGTAGAAGTTGCGGTTTCCTCCTGAATCTCATCTATACTTGGAATATTCAAATCCTTCATTTGATATGGTAGAGGATCAAAATCATATTCTTCATAATCGATATCAAATTCTTCCTGGAAATCATCAATTATTGTACAGCAGCTTTGGATTGCTTCATTTAAAAGTGGAACATTATCATATGTAATGCCATCTTTATTGATTGATATTGAGCCAGTTGCGTCTTCTCCATATGTGTAGTTTCCATTCTCAAATTCGTAGTAATTATATTGGATATCATACTTTGTATATTTCTTATTCGTTGAATTAATAGTTATTGTCTTTTGATATTCTTTTGTATCTTCAATTACATCTGTTGTATATGTATAGGATATATATTCTTTATCATTTTGGTTTTGCAAAGCAAATATGGTAGTAGTTGTTTCATTGTCGTTTTCTACGATATAGCGGGCAGCCATATTTTGATGCTTTTTGCCTTCGTCTGAACTTATACCAATATTCCAGTTGTTTTTTAAGTACGCATTATCTTTGGATTTGGATTGAACAGCATCAATGGTAGCTTCCCAAAAATCTTGCTTTTCATCTTGGTGACAAGCTGTTAAAGATATAGTGCAAAATAAGCAGAGAATATATTTGAATAATTTCATGATTAAAGCCTTCTTTCTTTATCAAACAATTTTGGATGATAAATATCTTGAATTAGTGTATTTAAATACAAGCAAAAGAACATCTATATATTTATGTTTCTAATTCATGGATACTATAGTTCTTAAATAGATGAAAATCAAGAATATAAAAAGCCAAACCTGATAAAGATTTGGATTAAAAGACTTGCCTGATATCGTTCCTATCAAACAAGTCATAGCCAAATAAAAACATCATCCCACTTTATAGAATTCAGGATTGTTAAAATCACCGTATTTCCATCCACCATCTTCCCATACAAACGAGCAGGTAATGTCTGTTTGATTAGTGGAATTGTCAAGCTCGCAATAGTTGTTAAGTCTTACCCAGAACTCATCATCCGTTTTCTTAATGATTTCTCCTACTGTATATTTACATCCGATTCCGTTAATACATATAGCAGAATATGCTTCATATAACTTCCCATTTACTTCAATAAAAGGAAGTCTTGTCAATGGACTTAAGTTGTAAGGTCTATCATAACAGATGGGATATCTTCTAGAAAACTTCTGGTAATAAACATTTTCGATATCATTATACGATTGGACTTGTGAATCATCGACTTCATAATAAATTCCATCATCATTCTTAATATAATTTTCAAAGTTTGATGACGAAGTAAAATGTGTTCCACAAATATACGACATACGTTCTGCATAAAATGTATTTACGGTTTCATCAGCAAAAGCAAACAATTCATCATCTGTAAACATACTCGAAATCCCCGTAGCAACAGGCGTTTCTTCATCCTGACTTGCCTGAGTTTCCTGTTCTTGTGATGTTTCTTCTTTAGTTTTCTTTACTTCTTTAGCTTTCTTTTCTGCCTCTTTTTTCTTTGTTTCGGATTTACCTCGCTCCTTATGAGAGGCTTTCTCATCAACCTTCTTATCTTTATTCTTTTCAGAAGCAGCACATCCAGACAACATCAAAGAAGTTATCAAGACAGCTATCATCAACCTATTTCTTTTCATATTCTCAACATTTCCCTACTTCTAGTATATCATTCAGACAGAAAACAAACAAAATCCCGTTAAACCCAAACAATTTCCCGTCTATTAATGAGTTTACGCTGGCGTAAAACCTAAAAACAAACATTTTCCCTGCTCTTTCCCTTAACTTCCTATTCATTTACACACTTTGCATAGTAATGTTTTGCTCTGGATATAGATTCGAAGGCTACGAGAAGGTCTTTCAGAAGAGTTGACGTGAATTTTGATTGTATTGCAAGGATTTTGTTTGTGTTTATCCATAGAAATGACGAGAAATTGTTTGGATTCGAATTGTGGTTCAATGTAACAGTAAGGAGGTATTTGTGATGAGATGAAAAACATGAAGAAATTTATAACATTATGTGGTTTCTTAATCTTAGGATCAATTGCCTGTGGTGATGTAGATGTTGTAAAAGCTGAAGCTATAAATGAGCAGACAATTGATACGTCTGGTTATACGATTACAATCCCATCTGATGTTGATATAGATAAAGATAGTGGTAAAGGTTCATTTGCGGTTACTGGTAAAATGGATGCACAGACCAAATTAGATGTAACGGTCAATTCTCAAAATGGCTACAAGCTGAAATGTGGTAGTAAATCCATTGATTATACTTTAGATAAACAATCATTTCATGTTGACAATATAAAGTCCTCAAATATGAAAAGTTTTAATGAGAATTTTGATGCAACTTTAAGTTATACTGACATGAATTTTAGTGGAAGTTATAAGGATAAGTTAACGTTCAATATTGAAAGCAATGTATACATATATAAACTTGATTTGAATTCAATTTTAGACGGTGTAAACAATTATTCTGTTCATGATTATGGTACTGCTGATATTTATATCAACGGTAAAAAAGTTGCAGATGATGTCAGTGACTGGGGTGGTAAAGTTCACTATGGAGACACCTATGAGATAAAAGATATCAAAGGAACAACAGGTCATCATTACAGTGGGGCTTCTGATGGAGAGAATAATCTAAACAATTTTTCATTAAAAGGTAAAATCGGAATCGACACGAAACATGTTGAAAACAGTAAAGGTATATTGTATTCAAGCATTTTTCTTAAGTTTGATACAAATACCTATACAGTAAAATACGACTCTAACGGTGGAAATGGATCTATGGCAGACACTGTGCATAAATACTATAAATCAGACAAAATGGACGGTGTAATAAAACTAAGAAAGAATACATTTACAAAAACAGGGTATAAGTTTCAAGGATGGTATTTAACTCGAGTGATTAATAAAGAGATATATTATCTTTATGATAACTGGCAATGGTATAAAGAAGGCGTTCAACCTTCTGGAACTAAGAAATGCTTATACGAAGACGAAAGAAGAACTTCTAACGCAACTACTGTCGACAAAGATGTGATTACAGCTGTCGCTCAATGGTCTCCAATTACATATACAATTAAATATGATGCAAACGGTGCAGATAGTGGGGTTATGGAAAACACAACACACATCTATCATGCGTCAAGTGCTGAGTCTGGTGTTGTTCACTTAAGAAAAAACACTTTTAAAAAATCAGGATATTCCTTTTCTGGCTGGGTTTTTAGTAAGAAAATCAATGGAGAAATATATTATATTTATAACAACTGGCAATGGTATAAAGATAATGAACAACCTTCAGGAGTTGAAAAATATTTTTATAAAGACGAAGAACGCTCATGTAATGCAACAACTATAGACGGTGATACAATCACGGCGATTGCTCAATGGGAAAAGAAAGTTTATTCAGCAGGAGATACTTTGGATATTGAAGGAGCTAAATATGTAGTTCTAGAACAAAAAGAAAACAATCAAGCGTTGGTTATGACTGCTGATAGTATTGGAGATAGAGCATTCCAATCAAAGTTTGATTGGGGTTCCGGTTTAAGACCAAATGGGCAAAACGCTAGTACTTATGAAGACAGTGAAATTGACAATTACTTAGAAAATGATTGGTACAACAGTTTATCTTCTACAATGAAGGTGGCTATTCAAACTACAAGCATTAAACAAGCTTCATATGCAACATCTAATGACCCAGATTCAAAACAGGAAACCGGATATAACGGCCAAGTATATAACACAATCGACCGTCATGCATTCTTACCTAGTGTAAGTGAGATTGGAAAAGCGGTTGACTTGAAAAATCCAGATAAAGTAAAAGCATTCTTAGTACCCATTCATTCGGGAGAAAGAGAAGATGATACTTACATTTGGACAAGAGACAGCTCTAGAGACTATGCTAACGGTGCGATGTATCTAGAATCCTATTGGGGTGGCTTGGATCACAGCCCTGTAGGCATGATGTATGGCGTGCGTCCCGCTTTCGTCATCGACCTTTCAAAAGTCGATTACACCGTAACAAGCTCTGTAAACTACAAATAAAGAAAACAGAATCTCAACAAAGAGGTTCTGTTTTTTCATGTTTCTCTCCTATCAGTTCCCTATTAGTTTTCCCGTTTTGACACGTTTGTACTGTTTTGGTTTTGCTTAGGTGATTATTACTTTGGTTAAAAAAGTCATTTCTGACTGATTGGATTTCTTATAGGGGTCGTTAAGTTCTTGTAAAACGGAAAATAAGCGTAAAAAAAAGACCAACAATGGAAGTTGTTAGTTTGAGGGGGACATCATGTTTTCGTGAAACTAACAACTTCTTTTAAGAAATTATCGTGTTTCTTCATTATGAAACTAACAACTTCCAAAGTTTGCTTTGCTCGTTTGTGAATGTACAAAAAACAAAGAGACTATATGTTTCTTTGTTCTAGGCATTCGAGATGTAATCACACAGGTTCTTAGGCGTTGTAATCTTTACTGACAGTTCCTTTTTTGTAACTTGTTGCCTAATTCGGACTTATTTTCGACCCTTCCCCTATTTCATGCCAATAATAAGCACATATTTTATCAAAATTAGGTGTTTCTTAAGTTTAGGGTGAAAAATTTGTCCGTATTGCAGACTGGTCAATATGATATACTTGAATTAAAGAGGCATGAAAACTATGAGAAACAGATTTATGATAGCCACTCTTTCAACAACTTTGGTGTTGTCAGGATGTGCAAGTACTGATAATAAAGAAAAGAAAGATGAAAAAGTGGTTCACAAGAAGAAAGAAACTATGGAAGTTAAACAGGATGCAGTTAGTCTACCTGAAGAAGCTGAGACTAAACATGTTGTTGATGCCACTTTGTCTGATTTATATACAGATGAAGAACTTTTAGCCTATGCAAATGATCATATTAATGATTTTTGGCATGTTTACTATTGTTATATGGCCGGAACATTCTTTGAAGGTACTGGAGATTTCGGCAATACGTTAATTACGGATCCAAATATCCATTCGTTACAAGACATTGAAAATGTATGGTATCAGTATTTTTCTAGAAGATACCCTATCCCATATATGGACATAAACACAAATGTCTATAAAGAGGTTCCGTTCTGGGAAGAAAATGGACAAGTTTATGAGCGTTATCGTATTGATGGCGTAGTAGGAAGCCATTTGTATTTTGACCATATTGAGCAAAAAACTGACGATGAAGTGTGGTTTTCTGTGTATGTTGAGTATGTAGATGGTAAGATTGACGACGCAAACCAACAGTGGTCATTCGTATATGATGGTGGACAACTAAAATACGGGACTATAGTTAGAAACAATCAATAAAGACTCGAAAGTTTTTGTATGGAGGTGTTGGCATGAAAAGCATATTTTCCGATATTTCCCGACAACTAAAGACAGTCACAATTATAGTAGTTGTACTAGGAATAATGCTTGTAGGATGTAAAAATAATGATTTCTTAACAGAACATGATTGGATTCACTATGATTCTGCATGTGATGAGATAATCAGTTTTGGTACAGATGGTCATTTTGCGTATTATACTACGGATGGAAGTCCAGTCGGAGATTCTGACTTATATGATCAATATTCTTATAATTCGAATAGTACAAAGATTATTTTAAAACCTAAGGGTGATATATCGATTCAGGTGTTGCACTATGAAAAGTCTAGACTTCTTCTGGATATCAATGGAGATATAAAGGAATTTTTTGATGAAAAGGATAAGCTCATCACTGGAAGCGCACCTAAAAATCTTGCGTATGATACAGATAACACTGTTACTGGTTTTAGTTCATATCTTGCGATTCTTAATAAAAATGGATCTAAAATCACTACTGCCCCTGCAGATTATGATGGTGATGATCCTGAGTTTAAAGAGTACGAGCTTTCAGAAACATTGTCAGATCATGCAGAATTTTATTTATGGACTTATAATGTAGACCAATCTCAAGAACCTATGATTACAGAGTCAACCTATAACAAACTGTCTGAAAATGAATCTACTAACATAATCAGAAATGGAAGTGCCATCGGATTCGTGTGGTATAATGCTCAAGCTAAGATTACAAAAATTGTCTTTTTTGGAAGTACAATTTGTCAATAATATGAAAGGCAGCTTATAAAGGCTGCTTTTCATGTTGATTATAATTATAGACACAGACTAGAATTTATTATTGTTCACGAATAATGATTTCTCCGTTTCGCTTAAAACGGTAAAGTACTGTGTGTTTATAAAAAAATGTCGCAAAGCTTTCGTGATATACAATTTCGCCATTATCGTCGATATAATCAACATCAAAATAATTTCTTACGTTGAGTAACGTTCTATATCCATGTAAAGTTCGCCTTTTCTTTCCAATCATCTTTTTTACGACATTGAAACCTCTACACCATATCACAGGTTTCTTATCAGGTCTAGGACAATTATTTTGAAAAAAACTTTGATACGTTGTATGCTCGATAATATATCCATCTTCATATCTCACATCAATATCTTTGTGGTTTCTATATTCAATGATTTCTGCAATCATGTTATTTGAACAAACAGCTTTTTCTCCCACTTTGTAATGATTAATATGCCCATTTTTAAACTCATTCTTTATTATTTTCTTATTGTTTTCCATGTTTCACCTATATCCCAAACATTTCCCTGCAAATTGTTTTACCACACTCTGTTTTAAATATAGTTTCATAAGCTTTTTTTGCTGCTTCTTTTGATAAATGATCTTCCATAATATTCACTAGAAAATCAGCTTCAATCAATATCTGATAATCTATACCATCTACATGATCATACGTATGATGGTGAGCAATTAAATACTGTACTCGTTTGGATACGTCTTGATCAAAGCCAAGTTCTTTTAATAGCTTTTTAGCCAAGGCTGGACCTTCCTTTTCTTGTAGTTTACCACTACAATCTCCATATTTCTCTTCACAAATATGTATTCCAATGTCATGTGTTAATGCTGATGCTTCAATAATAAATAGCGTTCTTTCATCAACATGTTCTGATTCCGCAATTAATTTTGCGTAGCTATGAACCTTACAAAAATGTTGAATTCTTTTGGCATCACCTTTATACAGTTCAATCATTGCTAGATGTAATTTATTAATCATATTGAATACATAATCCTTTCGTTTTTTTTATATTATCATCATAGTTATATCTTTTGCAAACACAAATTCATGGTGATATACTAGGCAATACTAGATAAAGAAACCTTTTTATTTGACTTATCTCAATTTTATCTAGCGTATATAGGCCAATGCAATTTTTTAAACCCTTTCTTTCGCATTGGTCTTTTAATAATAAGTACAAGTTTAACGTAAGACTTACTTACACTCTCATAAAGTTCTTTGAACTTTTATATCAGTATCTCTTCTCTTGAATAGTTACTTAATTCTTTCTATAATGAAGTTGTACTTAGGAGGTGTTACGATGTATACCTATACTTTTAAGCTGATGTTTGCCAAAAAGAAAACAACACTTGATTTCATGCAATGCAATGAATTTGTATTTGAAGCTATCAAAGACATTAATGCAGGACTTACCTTTAAGCGAGATGGTAAATCCTTTTCTGTTGAACAGTTAAGTAAGCAGGAATTGATTCTAAAATTAACATCTAAAACTTCCCTAACCAATCCATCACGAAGTATCAGTGCATTAACACGCTATCTAACAACGTATCATAAGGATGTATTTGAAAGTTCCATCTTCAACAAAACACTTTTCAATATTGAACTCTTATCTTGTGAAAGTGTATCTTCATCTATTTTTGAAGAAATGTCGGATGAAGATCTTCTTAAAGCTATGATTGATTTATTATATGGATATACAGCCACAAGTAATGCGGACACTTTAGCTCGTAAGAAAACTATTTCAGAAATCAAGAAGTTGATGTTGCCATATATAAAGGGATAATTAGAACATTTCAGAAAATATTTTCATAAATATGACAAATGTCAATTTATTTTTCAAACAAACATGGTATAATTTTGGCAGTTAGATGAATGTTTATAAGCCAACAAACAATAATAATACGTCACACATAAACAACGCCAACTATCTCATGTGTGATTCCATCTAACAGTCGATTAGAGAACTAGTCTCCTCAAAAAAAACACTAATACACTAGTTCTCTCCTCTTTTTATAGATTGTTTCATGAAACCTAGTGTATAGGTTTCATTTTTTTGTGTTTTTTCTTTGAAATCAAAAATACGAGTGGTATACTATGTCTTGCCGATAGGTTTTTTCTTTTCCTTTCTGATTAGACCTGTTCGGTATATATTTTTTCGAGCCAGCATGACCCACCCAATCATTGTTGGCTCTTTTTTATTTTGCTTGAAAATGGTATATTACTCTATGCAAGAAATGAGTGGATATTTATGAAATTGAAAATATGGATTGGAAGAATTATTCCTTTAGTCATTATCGCATTGGGTGAAATTGTATTATACTGTAACCTATTTAATTGGCTCACAACATCTTTTGTGTTTGTTGAAATTGTTCTACACATTCTATCCATTTTGATTGTATTAAATATCGTACGTACAAGCAGACACCTATCTTCAGATTTGATGTGGATCATGTTGATTGTCATATTCCCTGTCTTTGGTACATTTGTCTATGTATTGATGTTACTAAGCTTATTATTTGGAAAGACATTCCGCAATATTATTAAAGAACAGAAAAAGGCATCCACATATTATGTACAAGATGAATCTATCATGGATGAAATTCGCAAAGACAATCCAGACTATGTATCGCAGCTGGCGTTTTTACATGAAGAGGGCTTCCCTTTTTATCACAATACAGATTTTGAATATTATGCGCCCTGCGAAAATGGATTTAATGTTATGCTGGAAGAATTAAAGAAGGCTGAAAAATACATTTTTATGGAATATTTCATTATTGAAGAAGGTATTATGTTTAATTCAATTCTTTCTATATTAGAAGAAAAAGTAAAGCAAGGCGTAGAAGTACGTATCATGTATGATGATATGGGATCCTTAGGTACACTTCCTGCTTCTTATGCCAAACAATTAGAGAAAAAAGGCATTAAGGCTGTTTCCTTCAATCGTATCTCACCCATCATTAATACAATTATGAATCATCGGGATCATCGTAAAATATTAGTGATTGACGGTAAAGTAGCCTTTAGTGGTGGTGCAAATTTGGCTGATGAATACATCAATAAGAAAGTAAAACATGGTCATTGGATGGATAACATCATTTGTATTAAAGGTAAAGCTGTCTGGTCTTATTTAGTCATGTTTTTAACAAACTGGAACGCTTTACGCCATGAAGACTTTGATTATTCTGTTTTCAAAAATGAAGACATTGTAGAAGAGAGTTCGTTTGATGGATATATAGCTCCATATGCCGAGACTCCATTGGATGAAGAATTGACAGGACAATCCGTTTATGAAGATTTGTTAAATAGCGCTAATAAATATGTCTATATCATGACTCCCTATCTAATCATAGATTCAGAAATGATCAACACATTGATTCATACCGCTAAAAAAGGTGTTGATGTTAGAATTATCATGCCAGGTATTGCCGATAAACAAATTGTTCATGATTTAGGTACTACATATTATGCACAACTTATTCAAGGTGGTGTTAAAATCTATGAATATGAACCTGGTTTTGTCCATTCTAAAGTCTTTGTATGTGATGATACATATGCCACAGTTGGAACAATCAACTTAGATTATCGTTCACTATATCTTCATTTTGAGAATGGAACTTTATTATATAAATCGAAGAAGATCCTAGATGTGAAACAAAACTTTATGGATACATTAGAAAAGTGTAAAGAAATTCAAATCGAAGATACGCATGTCAATATTGTGAAAGGTCTATTCTTAAGCATTATTCGAATCTTTTCACCATTATTATAGAAAATAAAAATGCAAGGTTTTAACCTAATGTTTAGCCTTGCATTTTTATTAGAATTAAAATAATAATTTTACACAACCATACATTCCAGCATCATTTTCAAGTTTAGCCAAAACGATAGGTGTTTGAGCGCACGCATTAAATACATATTTTTTAAAGAATTGCGCGATTCTTGAAGTCAAAATATCTCCAGCCTTTGAAACGCCGCCACCAATCACAATGATTTCTGGATCAATCACACTACAAACTTGTGCCAATGCCTTTGCGAGAATTTTACAAGTGGAATCCACTAATTCATTAGCGACAACATCCCCTTTTTTAGCTTCGTCATAAATGTGTTTAGCTTCTAAACAATCATAATCACGTAAACTAGAAGGACGCTCATCATTCTCTAACATCTTCTTAGCCTGAGTAACAATTCCAGTAGCTGAAACATATTGTTCTAAACACCCATGATTTCCACAGTTACATGGAGTTTTCTCATCATCCTTAACAGGCATATGTCCGATTTCTCCACCAGCACCATGAATTCCGGAAACAATCTGTCCATTTAAAACACAACCGCCACCAACACCAGTGCCAAGTGTAACCATCAATACATCTTGATATCCTTTCCCAGCACCTTGCCACATTTCACCAAGTGCTGCAACATTGGCATCGTTACCTACTTTTACAGGAAGGTCTGAAATTTTGTGAAATTCTTCTTCAACATTGATTGAATTCCATCCTAAATTCACACATACACTCACATAGCCATTCTTATTCACTGGTCCTGGTACTCCTAAACCTACACCAATCACATCACTTTTTTCGATGTCTTTCGATTCAATAATACGATTAATAAAATCAGCAATTTCAGTAAGAATATGTTTTCCATTATCTGTTTTATTTGTAGGAATCTCCCATTTTTCAATCAAATTCCCTTCCACTGTAAATAAACCAATCTTTATTGTAGTACCACCAATATCGACTCCAAATCCATATTTCATATTTAAATTTCTCCTTTAATAATAGCTTATTCGAATTCACAAAAAGAATCAATCACTTTAGCACACTTGTTTAAAAAGAATCTTCTTTATACAAATCATACATGATATATAAATGAAGATTCTTGTTTTTTTTCTTGCGATTGTTAAACAATACCCAATATCACCTCTAAAAGAATGACACTTACTACAATAAAAGCTGCAAAGGCTGGTCTTTTATAAAATGGGACATTTGAATAATCCATAGCATTTGATAATTTTGACATGCCATACTTTCCTAAATACATATATATAGGATCTCTTGAATTCTTAATGCATTTTAATTTGCGAGACAATACTATGTCTTCTAATCTTCTACTAAACAATTCATCTTCTAAATATGGCATAACTTTTGGATCTGTAAAGACATCTATGATCTCTTTGGAACCAATCTTTTTAGGTAAACTTCTTTCAATCGAATTCAATATATCTTGATATACAACTACATCCTTTTCATTATTCACAAACAATGTTTCTACTTTAGGAACAGGCGGAGGTGTAATCTCATCTTCTTTCATTGAAATGGGTTCTGTTTTAATATCTTGTTTAATGTCTACATTTTGTTCGTATGAAACAGATTCTACTTCTTGATCTGGATGCAGACACTGTTGATACGCTGCTTGAATTTGTTTAAATTCTTCTGGATTCTCTTCCGGATGATACTGCTTTAAAAGTCTCGCATAAGCTTTCTTGATTTCTTTTTTATCACTTGTAGGCTCAATTCCTAATAATTCCCAACAATTCATGCTAGATACTCTCCTTCTTCATCCTCTTCTTGACTAAAGATATCTAGTTGATCTACATTTTGACTTTCTTCAATCTGATCTAAAATTTGCGAAACTTGATGAATAAGACGATTTCTTTTTTGGATATTGTTGATCAAAGTATCCATGTCTTTTGTAAAGTCCGCATGAAGACGCATTAAATACTCTTGTGTTTCTTCATCCACTTCTTGATAGATTCTTTCAATACGAGCAAGCAGAGCATCCACTTCATTATTTTGGTATAAAGCTAAAGATACTTCTTTGATGGAATCTAAACGAACAGAAGCATCCACCTTTTCTAACAAATCGCCTTTCGATACTCTAAAAATATAATGTTCCTTAGTCGAATGTACAATAGCTTCTACATACAACATAGAATTAATATCATACGAATATATTAAATCAAAAGATTCATAATCATGCATATTTCTAGGAACATGAATAAAAGCTTGGCCTAGAAATAAGTTTTCCTTGGCATACATAGCCTGCCCTTGAAACACACTAATATTGACTTTGGTTTGTCCCTTATGTACTGTACGTAAAGTCATCTTTTTACTTGTCGGCAGAACCGAGTTTTTAGGGATAAGCACAGTCGATAGTTCCAAATCTGGATTTTGTTCATTATACGTAGACGTACTTAATGAGAAAGGACAAATATCCGTTACAACCAGATCTTTAATATTTTCATCCCTTTGTTTAATGCCAATATATTTTCCAAGTCCAAGTACGACTAAAGAATCCATATTCTCCTCTTTTAATACAGGAATATTTAAAGCGTCTGATAAGTAATGTTGAAGTACCGGCATTTGGCTTGAGCCTCCTACAAGAATCAAACTATCAAGTTCACTAGCTGAGAAGCCACTATCTTTAACAGCTTTACCAATCACATTCTTACAAGATTCTAGTAGAGAATGTGTAATATTGAATAATACATTTTCATCAAATATACAATTATAATTCTTATTTAAATGAACTAAAGATACTTCAACCACACTTTGTGTACTTAACTTGATTTTGGCTTGTTCACAAGCACGCAAGATGCTTTGTTGAAAAGAAGAGTCTAAGACATTATAGTTTAACCCGTTTTTCAAACAAAAATATTCGGCCATAGCACGATCAAAATCTGTACCACCCAAATGATTGTTTCCACTAATCGCATTGATACTAATCACATTTTCAAAACAGTCAACGACCGAAACATCTAATGTTCCTCCACCAAAGTCAAAAACAATGAATGTTTCATATTCATCATCCATATGGCATGCGATGGCGGCTGCACTTGGTTCATTGATCAAACGCTCTACTTTAACACCTAATAATTCTCCAATTCGTTTTGTATCTTGTCTTTGACGCGCATTAAAATAAGCTGGAACACTGATCACAACTTCAGATATTTCTTCATGCAGATAATTTTGTGCATCTTCAATCAATTGTTTTACGATAAAAGAAGAAAGTGTAGCTGCATCATACTCTTTCTTATCTAATGTATACGTAACATCTGTACCCATATTTCGCTTAAACAAAGATGCACTACACTCTGGATGCGTAATTAATCTTTCCCTGGCTAGTTTTCCCACAACGATTTTTCCATCCAAGATACTGACTGCACTTGGCGTTATATATTCACCAAACGCATTGGGAATGAGTGCCGGTTTTCCTTCTTTATAGACAACCGCTAAACTGTTGGTTGTTCCTAAATCCACACCTAATATTGTCATATTCTCTCCTAACAAAAGTTTAAAATAGCTAAAATGATACTAAACACTAATGAAATACTTCCATATACAATTAGGAAATATTTTAAAATAATGGATAATACATGTTTATAGCCTTCTGTATATTTAATGAAAATTCTTTTTTTGCGTAGTACAAAATATAGAATTACACATACAACACCAACAATTCCATTATAGATGATCAATAGTGGAATCAACATCGATAGAAAGAACACACATAAGATCCATCCTACACAAAACATCATTAATAGTAATACACACAATCCGCCCATAATATCGCCCTCTTTAACTCCACTATAGCATACAAAAAGCGGTATTTCTACCGCCTAGAAATCTTTGTGGAATCTTCCACCATAATGATTGTCTTTGTAGTTTGTGACATAAAGATAAATGACTAAAAATGCAATCAATACAATGCCAACAATGAACAAGGAATGAGCTGACATCTTTCCATACAAGAACATGCATCCACATCCAACAAGTAGTAATACATCGACAATAATCACAACGGGATCTAATTTCTTCATATATTTACACTTCCCTTCACTTTCTTGATATAATAGACAAGTATGAAAAATAAAACAATGATCGGACACTTTTTAGCCTTTATGTGCATTATGATTTGGGGTTCTACATTTGTATCCAGTAAGATTCTTTTAGATTCATTTACACCTATTGAACTGTTATTTATACGCTTTTTTATTGGCTTTTTAACCCTATGCATCTTAAGTCCTAAAATATTAAAATTAGAAAATAGAAAAGATGAAATTTGGTACATCCTAAGTGGATTGACTGGTGTCTTCTTATATTACTTTCTAGAAAGTACAGCTCTAGTCTACACTTATGCCACTAATGTTGGTGTCATTATATCCATAGCTCCATTCTTTACTTCAATACTTGCCTATTTATGTTTTAAAGATGAACCCTTTAAGATCAACTTTGCGATTGGATTTATTGTGGCCTTTATTGGAATCTTCTTTATTAGCTTCAATGGCAAACAAATGCACCTATCGCCAAAAGGAGACATTCTTACAATTGTGGCAGCCATGATGTGGGCTATTTATAGTGTTGTATTAAAGAAAGTCAATGAGTTAGGACATACTTCCATTCAAAATACGAAACGAATCTTTGCGTGGGGACTCTTCTTTATGGCTTTAAGCCTTCCCTTTTTAGGATTTGATGTATCCATGAATGAGATTCTAATCCCAGTCAATCTATTAAATCTGCTTTTCTTAGGTGTAATAGCTTGTGCTGGCTGTTTTGTGATATGGAACTATTCTTGTTCCGTATTAGGAAGTGTCAGAACCAATCAATATGTATATTTAAATCCCATTGCCACAATTATATTTTCGGCAATTATCCTACACGAAAGAATCACACCATTTATAGTTCTTGGAACCATATTAACTCTATCTGGATTGATTATTTCAGAATACAAGAAGAAAGAATCTTAACCGACTCTTTCTTTTATTTTAGACAAGATTGATTCAGCTACTTTTAAATCACTTAAATACTTATCACTATTAAATAATACCTTTTCATTCGATACATATATTGGTATTACACTACCGTCTCTTAAAGTCAATTTAATTCCCACATACATCATAGGCTCTACTGCACCAGCCATAAATGTGGTTCCACCAAGTATGGTATGAGTGAATGGCTTTGTTTTCCCTTTAAAATTGGCATCTTCATTTTGAATGGAACACTTTAAAATATCTGAATACAAATATCTTTTACCATCAACTTCTAAATATTCATCCTTAAATTTCACACACATTTTCATCACCTCTTTTATCTTTTCTGCAACCTTACGATCTTGAATATATTGATTCGTATTGACCATCGTCTTTTCTTTTGAAACATAAATAGCCAAAATCGTTCCATCCTTTAATACAACCTTAACTCCTACAAATAAATATGGATCTTGTAGAATCCCAGATGGTAATGGTCCAGAAGGAAGTATAGCCGTAAAAGGAACACCTTTTCCTTTATACTTAGCTTTTTCATTTAAGACTGAAACACGAACTACATCACTATACGAATATCTACCAGATGGAATAGTAAATTTTTTATTTATATCATCAAATTTAATATATTCATCGATATTCATGGTTGAACCTCCACATTATTAAGCAGCCAACAATCAAAATAATGCCACTCACAATTAAACTTATATTTTTAGATAAGTAATAATTACCCTTTTATTCATACCCTATCTCCTTAACTACATATTAGTCATTTAGCTATTTAGAATCAAATGTATTGTCCAAATAGGTCATTTAAAAGGAAAAAAAGTAAGGTCTTGCCTTACTCAAATCTTTGGTTGATATCGCATATCCGATACATTATATACAGTGATAAATGCCTTTGAATCCAGCGTGTTAATGAATTTCATTAACTTTTGATATTCCACTTTATCTACAATTGTGATGATTTCATGACGCTTTTCCATATTGTATGCACCATAAGCTTCATACACGGTTGCTCCACTATGTAGTTCATGAATGATAAATTCACGAAGTTCTTTTTCTTTTGAAGTGATGATACATACTCTTCGTTTAATATTATGATCAAAGATAAAGTGATCTAGAACAATGCCATTAAAATAAGTGCCCAAAATACTTAACACAACCGTCTTTTTATCATAAACAAGAGCGGCTGATAAGGCAACACACATACCCGATAATGACATAGCTTTACCTAATTCCATATGCAGATATTTATTCATGATCTTAGCGACAATATCTAGACCTCCTGATGAAGCATTTCGATTAAAAAGAATACTTAATCCTACACTCACTACAAGAATGTAGCACAATACATCCAATTCTTGACTGTTCGTAAACGATTCAAAATTAGGAAATACAATTTCAAACAGGGCAAGAAATATAGGTAACATAATACTTGTATAGATTGTTTTTATGCCAAATTCTTTACCACAAGTCAAAAAGCCAACAATCAATAAAACAACATTTAAAATCATGGTGATGGCAGATAATGGTAGTGGTACAAAATTAGATAATATGATACCCAATCCTGAAATACTACTAACAGAAGTATGACTGGGCACAAGAAAAAAATAGACGGCTGCACCAATAATTCCAACCGCAACAGTCAATATTAGAGTTTCCTTTATGATATTTGTATAATTGTATTGTGTATTCATCGTAATTGTCTCCTAGTAATTCAATATCTTTATTTTATCAAAAAGTGAAGTTACATTCCATGCCAGAAAATTGATTTGTATGTGTGATTATTTTCAATTAAAATCAATGACCGAAAAACAAAATAGGAATCCAGAAGTCATGTTAAAACCCATGATTATCGGATTCCTTTTTCTATGCTTGAAATTAACACTCTATTGCAACTTTAATTACACCATCTCTTTTATTTTCAAATAAATCATACCCTTGCGCAATTTTACTTAGAGGATACGTATGTGTAATCAAAGGTTCTGTATTGATCTTACCTTCCGCAATTAATTGTAAAGTTTTTTCAAAATCACAACCATCAACACCACCTGTTTTGAATGTTAGGTTTTTTCCATACATGTCTGGAAGTGGTAAAACTTGTGGTTCATCATATAATGCAACTATTGTCACAATCGCATTTGGTCTTGCACATTGCCATGCGAGCTGAAAAGTAGATGGTACGCCTGCAACTTCAAGAACAACATCTGCACCACCATGATCACTATTTTCTAGTACAAAGTTTCTGCATTCTTCTGGAGTGACTGTTAAAACTTCCGGATAATGTTTATGGATAAATTCAATGCGATGTTCATCTTTTTCACACATGATTATTCTTTTTGGCTTTTGAAGCATGACACATAGTAAAGTACAAATACCTGTAGGACCTGCTCCAATAATCAATACCGTATCCTCTTCTTTGATTTCCGAAATACGTGTTGCCCAATATCCTGTAGCTAAGACGTCCCCTACAAACAAAGCTTGTCGATCACTAACTTGTTCAGGAATTTTATTCAATCCTTGATCTGCAAAAGGTACACGCACATATTCTGCTTGTCCACCATCAATACGACATCCAAGAGCCCATCCTCCATTTTCATCTGTACAATTATTTACATAGCCATTCTTGCAGAAAAAACATTCACCACAAAAGGTTTCCACATTCACTGTTACACGATCTCCAGGTTTTACATGCGTTACTTTATTGCCTACTTCTTCTACAATACCAACCATTTCATGACCCACAGTAATACCAGGCACCGCACGAGGAACACTGCCATGTTTAATATGCAGATCACTTGAACAAATGCTCGCAAGTGTCACTTTAACAATCGCATCCCTTTCATGAAGAAGTACTGGTTTTGGTTTCTCTATCAACGCAAATTTCCCTTTTTCTAAATAAGTATATGTCAACATACTTTTTACTCCTTTTTGCCACTAAACGCAATCTATACATCCTCTACTTATATGTCTTAATGAATGTATGCTTATCATGATTGGATTCATAGACACGAATCTCACAATTGTTTGGCTTTGGTCTCCATTTAATACCATTTTTACGATCTTCTAAATAACCACATAAAGAACGAATGATTCCACCATGACATACGATCAATACGTTTTCATAATTCTTTGATTCCAATTCCTTTAAGAAAGAATGGCTTCGTTTGATCATACTCTCTACAGATTCAACCGACTTAGGGTTCGGCAACAATTCAGGAAATGTCCAATAGGAAGTCATTTTTAATCCCAATTTAAAGTAGTTTCTCAATTCATAATCACCAAAATCTACTTCAATAATACGCGAATCGATCTTTACATCTTTCTTATCCACATTGCCAATAATGGCTGCAGTTTGAATCGCTCTTTGAAGTGGGCTTGCATATACGGCATCAAAATGAATGTCACCAATCTTTTTACGCGCTTCTCTAGCTTGTTGAATTCCCGTTTCATTTAACGGCTCATCTGTAAGTCCCTGCATTAATTTTTGTTTATTTAAAGCCGTTTGGCCATGTCTAGTAATCCAAATCTTCATTCATTGATCCTCAATCAAAGTCTCTACGAGCGTATAGAACTTTTCCAATAACCTTTACCGGCAATTCAGCTACTTCTTCAGGCGTAAAAACCTTAGTGTCAATCTTAGGATTGGCAGCCTCTAAAATCATTAAACCCTTTTTATATAAAACACGCTTTAATGTAGCTTCCTCACCCACAAGTACGATTGCGATGCTTCCAGATTCTACTTCATTGGTCTGTTTCACAAAGACAAGATCGCCCTCATAGATATGGGCATTGACCATAGAATCTCCACGCACGCGTAAAAAGTAATCACCTTTTTTACCATCATGACGATTTAACTCAATATACCCCTCAATATCTTCCATTGGAAAACCATCATACCCTGCTTTTACACTACCAACGATAGGTTTGATTCTTTCTTCTTCATCCAAAATACTTTTGACATCACAATCCAACATGTCTGATAATTTCTTTAGTGTGTTCGCTTTTAAATGCGTACTTTCACCCTTTAACCAACGAAAATATGTGGCACGACCAATCCCAATGCGTCTTGCTGCCTCATCATGTTTAATATTATTTTCAATCTCATATTGTAGTAATAATTGTCTTAACTGCATAGTTACACCACCTTTACTTATATAGTATCAAAATTTAAATAAAATACCAGTGAAAATTTATAAACTTTTTAAGAAAGTCTCAAATCTATCTTGAATTTTTATTTACTTTTAACTATGATTTAATACGAACGATATGGGGTGTGGAGGTATTTATGCAAAAAACATATTTATGTATTGATTTAAAATCCTTTTATGCATCCGTAGAATGCGTTGAACTCGGCCTTGACCCTTTTAAAGTCAACCTTGTGGTGGCAGATCCTACTCGAGGTGGTGGTGCCATTACTCTAGCTGCAACACCCGCCATAAAAAAATTAGGCGTACCTAGTCGAGGCCGTATCTTTGAGATTGATCCGTCTATTGAATATATGATTGCGCCACCTAGAATGCATTTGTATATGGAATATAGCTGCAAAGTCTATAAAGTCTTCTTAGAATTTATTGCCAAAGAAGACATTCATGTCTATTCCATTGATGAATCTTTTTTAGATATCACAAGCTATTTAAAACTCTATCAAGTCACTGCCAAAGAACTCGCCAAAAAAATGTTAGATCGTATCTATGAAAAGACAGGTCTTACAGCGACTGTTGGCATTGGAACCAATTTATATTTAGCTAAGATTGCGATGGATATATCTGCCAAGCACAACGCCGATCGCATGGCTTATTTAAATGAAGACTTATATCGTCAGACATTATGGCACCATACTCCTATGACCGATTTTTGGATGCTTGGAAATGGAACTGAACGAAGATTACACAAATTAGGCATTTATGACATGTATGACTTGTGCCAATTCCAGATTGAAATATTATATAAAGAATTTGGTGTCAACGCCGAATATATCATTGATCATGCCTGGGGCAAAGAGCCTACGACCATTCAAGACATTAAAAATTATAAATCGAAACAACATTCTATATCCAATTCACAAATTCTTTTTGATGATTATTCCTATCAAAATGCCTTTGTGGTCATGAAAGAAATGGTCGATCAAAATGTATTGACATTAACTGAAAAGCATTTGGTGACAAGACAAATCTCTTTAATGATTGGCTACTCCAAAGACTGCATCAAACCAAGCTGTGGCTCATGCAAGATTACCAATTGTACAAATTCTTATTCCATCTTATTAGAAGAATTTAAACGACTCTATATCCGCATTGTGAATCCCAATTATCCCATTCGCCAAATTGCGATTAGTTTTCAAGATGTGAAAGATGAATATTATTATGAGAACTACAATTTATTTACAGACGTAGAAAAAGTAGAACGAGAAAAAAAGCTACAAGAAACCTTAGTTCAAATCAAGCATCGCTATGGTAAGAATGCCATCTTAAAAGGAATGAACGCATTAGACTTTGCAACTGCTAAGAAAAGAAATACTCTTATCGGTGGCCATAACGCATATTAGAGGAGTTTATTCACTCCTCTAATTTTTTAAAATTCGTAACATACACTGAAGGCAGGACGCATTTCTTCGATTTGATCACGATTAATTCCGTATTTTATGGCCAATTGTTCCCAATTATTTTTGACAATCGTTAATATTTCATTTGCATAAGCTTCAGCATCAAGCTCTGTTATATCATAAAAGTAAGCTGACGAAATAGCCAAATCAATCGAAATACTATTATCATAGGCGTCAACATTCAAGGAGAGCATATCTCCATAAGGAACTGGATTCACATCGTAAAGTGGAGATAATTTCCACCCTTTGTCATTTAAGATAAATCCATGATTTCTTAAATGATCATCTGTATTAGATACAGCCATACTAAAAATAATGCGTTTAAAAAGCTCAATTAAGTCATCTTTTGGACTAGCACCATAGGCTTTAATAAAATCAACTATATCTACATAGCTTGAACCATCGTCCGATGAAGCTCCATCATTTTTTCCTAGCATTGTCATAGCCGAAGCAAAGTGTATTCTTTTTTCTCCATCTCGATCAAATCGTTTAACAAGAAATGTACTACCATCCTTAGAAAACTTTTCAACTTTTGATTCAGGTACATTTAGACCACATAATTTTGCCAAATCATGAACTACTTTCTCCCATGCCCCGACATTATACTCATCATTTTTTGATGGAAATTTTGCAATCCACAAATTACCCTGTTCATCTTCAACAGTGGCTTTTGGCCTTGCTCCACCCAAAGAAGAACCAGGTTTTAATAATTGCTTAAGCCATTTATCATTTAAATAATTATCATCTTTTTCAAATTGCCTAGACGCTTCTTCTAAAGTGCGAAGTGTTGCCCAAGGTGGTGCTGCCGTTTCTTTATCATCTGAAAGAAACGGACCATTTTCATTTTCTTTAAATCGAAGTGCGCCAACACGCGTTTGATCATATACTCCAAGTAAGAAATCACTATCATACATTTTATTAGGCTTTCTGCTTTCAGTTCTAGCTTTAATTGCTTCACGACGCTTCATGAGAACTCGTCCCCATCGATCTGGAGAAGCGTCTGCAAACATTCCAAAAATGTTCTTTTCAGTATATTGTCGGCCACTAAACATTGAAATATCCGGATCTAAACAAAAAGAAAATTTAGATTGTTTTAACCAGTCTTGATCGTATTCAAATGAATAATGTTCAATACCGCGAAGTGTATCAACATATAAAATACCTAATTTTTTTGGTTCTGAAGAACTGAAGTTCTCATATACTAATATCTTCCGTTCCATCATTTATCTCCTTTCGGCGCACGTTTTTTGACCTGCATTTTTAAATCTTGCATTTTTCTACCAAATTCATCATCTTTTGCGACAAGCAATAAATCTTTATCCAAATTATTTAAAGCATGTAAAACAGCAGCATAAACTCCAATTGCTACTGATGGTCTACCTTTTTCAACACTCCACAAAGTTGCACGACTTATTCCCGCTCTTTCGGCAACAAGTTGGGCAGATAGTTGTCTGCGTAGTCTAGCTAATTTTATTTGTTCACCCATAGTAATCAGAATTTTTTCAGTACTTGGTAAAACAGTTACGGCCTTTTTACCCATGTATACCACCTCCATGTTAACGTTTATATTTATAAACACAAAATACATATATGTTTATATTTATAAACATTATAACATATAAATCATCTATTCTCTGCTAAATTTTAAAATAAGTAACACCAGGAAAAAGTATTGGTGGCCATAACGCATATTAGAGGAGTTTTCACTCCTCTAATTCTATGTAACTAATTTGTTTCAGGTTGATCTTTGTCTTTACGATTTGAAGTATTTGCGTATCCAGATTGATTTTAGAAACAACACCTGTGATTCTTTTATAATTGATACGATCATAATATTCAATTGTGACAATCATACCCTTTTGAATCTGATGCACTCTTTCGTCTAAGATTTCATAATCATCCTGCGATAAAATTCTTGGACTGACGATTTCCACTTCACATTCTTGAATCATTTCTTTAAAGCCTTTTAAAGAATCAAAGCTCTGAAAGATCTGAGCTCGATTTTCTTTTTTCTTATGTATTAAATCCATGCGTATCACATCCTTACAAAGATATAATACGTATTTATTATATAAATTCAAGATAGATTTGAGACTTTCTTTAGAAATTTTCTAGAATGTATTTTTGTGTGTTCAAACACTTTCTTAAACGCACTTGCGTATTATCTTCATTTGTATCTGCTTGTTTAAAATGATTTGAACTAGCCAATCGAGAATAATAAGCATCTAGATAGTCTTGTAGTTCCATATACTTATCTGTATCTAGATTTAATTCAAAACCTTCGTGACTCGCTTTAAAATCATTCATTTTATCCAATTCAGCTAATAAGCCGTCAATGATTTCTAAAGTTAATTCATCTTTTTTAGCTGCCTTTAAATATTGGTTTAAACGCTTTTTAAAAACCATCGTATTAAAGGTTCCATTCTCTTTCATTTTCTCTACTTTCTTTTTAAAGAAGTAAGATCCAACAGCTAAAGAAGCGGTAGTCGATAATAACGCTATAAATTTGATTTTTTGTTTCTTTGTCATAATTAAAACCTCGATTCATCTATTTACATTTTACTTTAAAATGAAAAAACATTCCACTAAGGAATGTTAGAATCGTAGCATCTGCATGAAGGTCGTTATCAGCATCGAGAAAACGATGAACGCCACGACTAATATAATAATGAAACTGCGTAATTTTTTTCTCACATGAGCCTCCTATATCGATCTGATTTTCTTTTGATTTCTTGATCAACAAGATCTGCATCGATTTCTTCTGTAAGCGTTGGCTTGTCACTAAATAGATTTGTACCAAGACCTAATTTATCCCCTTTGATCTTGTATCCTAAAGCCGCTAATATTGTAGGATAAAAATCCATCGTCGTAAAGTCACGATTCTTTTCTTTTATCGGCTTTACTTTAGAATGAATAAACGCATTCCAAACTCTACGATCAAAATTTGAGGAATATGTATTATGAATATATTCAGCCGCCATACTTGTATGATCTCCTTGAATCACAATGACAGTATCTTTGTAGAAATCTTGTTTCTTCAACCATTCCATAAAATCTTTTAAATTTTCATCTGTATGAAAAATTGAATTCGATAAAGATTCTTTAAATACATTCTTACAAGATTTAGATTGATATCCATATGGATGGTGCGTGTCGACAGTCAACATTTCAAAGTCAAAAGGTTTAGAGGATTGAGATAAATCTAAAATCTTCTCTTTCGCAAATTCAAATAATTTATCATCTTCAAAACCCCAGAATTCATGATAATCCTTGTCAAGAATTCCTTCTTCTTTTAAGGATACTGTATCTTGTATATCATAATGACCATGTTGATCAAAATAGCTTCTTCTTCCGCCAAATGTCGCATCCGAACCAATCATAAAGACACGATGATATCCATCTTTTTCTAGAATATCTCCAAGCGTATTTACATTAGGCATAAATGGAACTTTTTCCTTACAGAATTTATGTTTTAAACTAAAAATCAAAGGAAGCCCTGAAGTACTCGCCACTATACCTCCTGTTGTCCATCCTGTTCCGGTTAAGACTCTAGCCCCTCCTATTTTTTCATTTTGCGAAAAAGAGACAGAGTCTTTAGTAAGCTTGGTAAGATAAGGCAATAAATCTTCATCTGCATTGCCCCCATCTTCCTTTTTGGCATACGTTGTTTCCATTGATTCCAAATAGATATGAATAAAATTCATCTTCTTATCCGGAGAAATAACTTCAGATTCCACATAGTGTCGATCATAGAAATCTGTCTTTTTAAATTGGTTAAAAACATATGAAAAGAAATGAATCTGACAAAGTCCATATATGCAACAAAGTAAAAGCATGAGAATTGCGATGTTTTTATTGGTCCAACTAAAGATCAGGCCAAAAATAAAACCAGGTAATAAACACTTTTTCATCCATCCAAAAATAAATTGCGTATTGGTTCCCTCCAATGGGACTTTGATGTGATATACAATTTGTTCAAAACTCGATAAACCAAAATAAGAATAGGCCCACTTACTTGAAATAGCTAATGTAAAGCCTAAAGTCACAATCAATAAGCTCATAATCAATCCTTTCTAAAGACAAAAATAGGTCATATGACCTATTTGTTGCACTTATTCTTTAAAGTCTGGCTTGGACGGAACTTTGGAAGTTTTGTAGCCGGAATCATCATTCTTTCTTTTGTGACTGGATTGATTCCCATTCTTGATTTACGATCAAAAATTTCAAACTTACCAAAAGCTGTGATATCTACATGACCATCATTTGCCAAGGCATCACTCATTTCATTAAAAATCAAGTCTACCGCAAATGCTGCGTCTTTTTTAGACAAATTTAAATTGATTGATAAAGCCTGTGTTAAAGACTCTTTATTTACATACTTACCCATATTAAAATTCCTTCTTTAAATCTCTAATCATTAAATCTTGTGCACAATCACTTGGAAGTTTTCCATTGTATAAAATTTGGTAAACTTCTTCACAAATTGGCATATCAATACCATTTTCTTTCGCAACACGATGAACGATTTTTGCGGTACGAACACCTTCTACTGTTTTTGTGTTGTTCTTAAAGAAGTTTTCAACCGAATTCTCTTTTCCAATTTGATAACCCGCTTCAAAGTTACGAGAATGTACACTCGTACAAGTTACAATCAAGTCTCCAATACCAGTTAGACCCATGAATGTTTTTTGTTGCCCACCAAAATGAACACCATAACGAATCATTTCCTGTAATCCACGTGTAATCAAAGCTGCACGCGTATTATCTTGATAGCCTAAACCAGATAAGATACCTGATGCGATAGCCATAACGTTTTTAATGGCTACACCAAGTTCAGAACCAATCTCATCATTTCCTGTATAAATACGTAGGTATTGATTTGAGAATAAGTTTTGAACAGCTACGGCATCCTCATTGTTTAAACTGATCGCATCAATAGTAGTTAATAAACGAATGACAACTTCTTCTGCATGACTTGGACCAATTAAACTTACAACTGAGCTTAATTTATCTTCATCAATACAACGACGAATCACTTCAGACATTCTTTCATTTGTTTCTGGGTGGAATCCCTTAGAAACGTTTATAATAATTGTCTTTTTATCTAAGATATCATTGATTTGGTGACAAATTGGATCAATCGCAATTGTTGGTACTGCCAACAATACAATATCAGCACCTTTGACACATTGAATATCGGTTGTTGCCTTTAATTCTGGATTTAATTCAACATCTCCAAAATATTTTGAGTTTTTATGATTTTCATTAATATCATTAACTTCAGCTTCTGCAACACCATACACTAAAACTTCTTGATGATTATCTTGTAATACTTGAGCTAAAGCTGTACCCCAGCTTCCACTACCAATCACAACTGTACGCATATTTAACTCCTTACTATTAGCGTTTACGAGCCAAAATCTTAATTGGAGTTCCCGTAAAGCCAAATGCTTCTCTTAATTTATTTTCAATATAACGAGCATAACTAAAATGCAATAATTCTGGATCATTGACGAATAAGACAATTGTTGGTGGCTCAACCGCAACTTGGCTCGCATAATAAATCTTTAATTGTTTTCCCAAGTGAGGTTTTGCCGGATTCATCATCTGTGCATCCAAAATAACATCATTTAATACATTGGTTGGAATACGTAATGTACATGCATCATGTACTTGATCAATCAAAGGAATCAATTGATTCACTTTACTTCCTGTCAGTGCAGAAGTAAACGCAATTGGTGCATAATTCAAATACAAGAATTGAGCACGAATTTCCTTTTCGATCTTAGCCATGGTCTTCTCATCTTTTTCAACAGTATCCCACTTATTGTAGACAATGATAACACCTTTACCTGCATCATGTGCAAGACCTGCTACGTGCTTATCTTGATCACGAATCCCCTTTTCACCATCAATCAAGAATAATACGACATTACTACGATCAATGGCACTTAAAGCACGTAAGATTGAATATTTTTCAATATTTTCATAGATCTTACCCTTTTTACGAATACCTGCCGTATCAATGATCATATATTCTTTGTCATCCACAAAGAATGGCGTATCGATCGCATCTCGCGTAGTGCCTTCTACATTGGATACAATTACACGATCTTCTTTTAAGATGGAATTGACTAAACTTGATTTACCAACATTAGGACGACCAATACAACAGAATGAAGTGATTCCTTCATATGGAGCGATGTCTTTTTCTGGAAGTTTTTCCATCACGACATCCAACAAGTCTCCTAGTCCAATGCCGTGTGCACCACTAATCGCAATTGGATCTCCAAGACCTAATGCATAGAATTCATATACATTCATCTGCATTTCTGGATTGTCCACTTTGTTGCAAGCTAAAATCACTGGCTTTTTACACTTTTGCAGCTTTCTTGCGATGATCGTATCATCTGTCATGACTCCTTCTTTGGCAGAAGTTAAGAAAATAATGACATCCGCTTCCTCAATCGCAATATCTACCTGCATATTGATTTCCTGGGCAAATGCCTGGTCCTCAATTTGAATACCACCCGTATCGATCAAGCGAAAAGTTTGTGTCAGCCATTCCACTTCACCATAAATTCTATCTCTTGTTACTCCGGGTGTATCATCTACAATGCTTTTTCTTTGTCCAATCAAACGATTGAATATCGTTGATTTTCCGACGTTTGGCCGACCTACGATGGCCACAGTACCTCGAATCATATTGTGGTCCCCTTTCTACATTATCCAACTATATCTAATACTCTTGAAACGACTTCATCAATTGTTAAATCAGAAGTATCAATTTCAATCGCATCCTCTGTTTTTACTAAAGGCGAAATTTCACGATGCGTATCCTGATAGTCTCTTGCGACAATATCCTGATAGATCGTTTCATAATCGGCTTCGATTCCCTTTGAAATATATTCATCATATCTTCTTTGGGCTCTAGCCTTACTCGATGCACTCATAAAGATCTTTACTTCTGCATCTGGCAAAACAACGGAACAAATGTCTCTACCATCTACAATAAAGCCTTTATTGGCACATACTTTTTGTTGAAGATTCACTAATTTTTTACGCACAATACCAAGCTGACTCGTTTTACTTGCCTGCATAGATACATTGTTCATACGAATTTCTTTAGATACATCTTCCCCATCTAAATATACATGGTTGTCTTCATCAAAATGAATATCAATGGAATCCATTAAATCACTCATTGCCTTTTCATCTTGAATATTAACTCCATCTTTTAATGTCTTATATGCCACACAACGATACATAGCACCCGTATCTAAGTGTCGCATATTCAACTTTTCTGCAACAATATCCGCAATCGTACTTTTACCGACCCCACTAGGGCCATCAATCGCAATATTAATTTTTTTCATGTCCATCCTCATTAAATATTCTTAAATGTCCATACTAAATAGCCGATGATCGCAACTAAAGCTAAAATCAATACAGCTAATACGACATTCAATACGATTTCTGAACTCTTCTTTTCTTTATGGCTGCTAGCCTTTTCAAAATCCGAAGTTTTCATACGCATTTTTGCGCTAGGCATAGATTCAAGTTCATCACGCTTTTCTTTTTTGCGCTTTGACTTTTTCTTCTTATCCTTTTTAGGCTGTTCTTCCGTTTTATCAAAATCATCATGAGAAAGATACATCAAATCCAATTCATCATCCACTGGCTTTTTAACATCCTCTACATCCTGACTTGTAAGAACGATTTTTTCTTCCTTAGGCTCTTGACGAGTGATTGTCGGTCTTGGTTTTGAAATCTTCATTGTTGAGCCTAGATCTTCATCATCTGTATCCATAGGAATCACATGTTGATTTCTCTTCATTGTATCACTGCTTGTTGTGTCTAACTGTTTTAAAATATTGATCTGCGTATCATCTGTGATACGGTTTCCATTATCAATATTATATTGTTTCACTTCTCCAAGTAGATCTTCCATCACTGGAGATGTAGGCATTTCTTTTACAGTAGGCGAAACACGCACTGTATCATGTGGATACAATGGTTTGTTGGCATGTGAGCCACTATCTACGCGCGATAATCTTTGTAGTTTCACTGGCTGCGCTTGAGCAGCCGTTGTTTCTTCATCTAAACGATCTCTAAGTTCTTGATACTTTTGTTTTCTTGAAAGTTGAGTCATAAGTACCTCCTAAACATTCCTTACTATTATACACTATCTCGCAAAAAAAGAAAAATAGGCGATTGCCTATTTTGCACGTCCTGAATATTTTCCGTCGTTTGTGTTGACAACGATCATTTCATCTTGGTTGATGAATAAAGGAACTTTAACTTCTAATCCAGTTTCTAATACCGCATTTTTACTTGCACTAGTAGCTGTATCACCCTTTACGGCCTGTTCGCATTCAACGATTTTTAATGTTGCCTTATCCGGTAAAATAACACCTAAGATTTCACCTTCATAGCTAGAAATGTTTACGTTTGAATTTGGAACAATAAAGTTTCTTTCCCATTTTAAACGATCCATAGGAATTTCAACCTGGTCATATGTTTCATTGTCCATAAATACCATAGCATCATCTGTATCATATAAGTACTGCATTTCTCTTTTTTCAATCTGAGCTGGTTCAACCTTTTCGCCACCACCCCAAGACAATTCAACATTACTTCCAGTACGAATATTACGAACTTTTGCCTTAACAACCATGGCACTACGAGCTGTTTTATTTTGGGATGCTTCTAAAACTGTATAGATTTCGCCATCGACTAAAATTGTAAGACCTGGTTTTAAATCATTTGAACTAATCATGTTTATTAACTCCTTTTAAATTGTATGTATAACCTAAATTATTTTATATCACGCAAAAAAATTGTCAAGAAAAAGAAAAAAAGCACCGAAGTGCTTTCTCTCATCGAAAGGATCGATAAAGTAATTTCTTATGTGTTTTAAGGAAGGATATATACACACAAGATGGATATTGAGTCGAAAGGTGAGCCATACTTTCTCTCTCTTACCGTCTTTATAATACGCCTAATTTGTAAACTTGTAAACCCTTCCACCTATTTTTCCCAAATTAAATCAAAATTTGTCATTTCCTTGTGATCATTTGTACCCAAATTATAGTTTCGATCTTTAATCAAATTTAATAAGTCGCCATCTAAATCTGGATTTTCACACGCCGCTAAGAATAAGCGAATGGCCTCCATCGCAAGAAGCTGTGCTTTATCGTATAAGTCAAAGAAACTCTCTGTTGAAACAAACGTATCATCACTTGGATGCACCCAACGAGTATGTAATAAATTCATCACATCATATGGATCATCCGGCTCATTTGGTACGATATATCCAGACAATGAATTGTAGGCTTTTGTGAAAGTCTCTAATGTTTGAAGTGCCTTTAACTTATCTCCAGAAGCATCATAGAATAAGGATTCTATAAAATGCCAATCCTTTAAGCTTTCCATGATCTGGTGTGGTTTGATTTGAAAGCCTAGAATTTGACGGATTGCTGGCACATAAATACGTGCAATAGCACGCGCCTCTTCTTTCGATGCATCACTAATTTCATAGAATTTAAAATCTTCAATCGTACATTCTTTTTTCACCTTCAACATGATCGCATCAATCAACGATTCAAAACGATGATGATACCATGCACTCTTGCCTTTACAAGTTCCTGTACGATAGAACACATATGGATGGCTTGTCGCATCCAATGCCCAGTGACATAAATGTCCACAAACATAGGTCATCATATCTTTTTTAATGTCTTCATTGGCTTCATTACGAACGGAAATCAAGGCTTTTTGATAAAATTCATTCACATGACCTGCATGAAACATAGAACCAGAAACACGTAAATCACTCTTTTTAAAGAAATCCTTTGGATTCATACCATGAAAGAACAAAAAGTCAGGTCCATTTGAACCAATTTCCAATAAGTGAAGTCTAGGTTCAAATAAATCATGCGTATTTTCATCCACCTTATCAAAAATTTCCTGTGCAAATAAAGTATGAGTAATAATATTAGGCATCTTTTTCGACCTCCTTGATCAAGCCATGAAATACAACATATTCTGCATATGTATCCATCTGACAATATGTTGAAATGGCTTCTTTTACTTCTTTTTTCTCTTCTTCATTCTTCTCATCATATGTACGATACGCAAATACGGCATTTAAACCATTTTGAATATCCAAATCATGATAAGAAACATCTTTTGAGAATACAGGCAATATACTCTTCAATGAATAATGCCCGCGCATTTTTGAATTGTAGTAGAGTCCTGCCTCAAATGGTTTTGATAAATCCACCATTCTTGCACAAATCGACTCTAAGTCTTCTCTATATTCCTCAAATTGACTCGCCAATTGTTTCAATCTTAGCTTTTCAGCCCCCTCCATATTATAAACAAGAATCGTTCCCGTTTTAGGAAGGTCTTTGATCAATTGTTCGACAAAATGGCGGCGACAATCTTTAGATTCAAAGAAGTTATAATGCGTTAAATTGCCATCCGAAGTTTCAACATGAAGACTGTACTGAAAACACAATACATCAAAAGGTTTCATATTCTTATAGGGTGGTACCGCAAAAGTATCCCATTCAAAATCTAAATACGAAATTGGATATTTGATTTGTTTCATCCATACTTGTAAGGCTGCACGATCCATAAATGGTTTTTGCGTTTTACTCGCCATATATTGCGCATATTGAAGCCGGAATCCTTCGATTTGGTTCAATGGCAACTCATGAATATGACGAATACCACGATCATATGCATCTAACTTATGTTGATTGGTTGTAAAGAATAAAATCGAATCGTCCGGTTCATTGGATTCATCAAAACATACAGAATAGTAGTTGCATCTTCTTAATGCTGTACATTGTTTTGTACGAACTGGCGTAACACTTGGTCGACTTAGAATTTCTTTTGTTCTTTCAATCCAACTATCCAAATCAATATCCACTTCATCCATGCATTCATCAATTGTTTTTGATAAGTGATTACGCTTATTGAATAGCTTGTCACTCATACATAAGAGTTCATTTAAATCCAATTCATCCTGGCGAACATATTCTTTATTTAAATAAACAATGCGATTTTCAACCACACGAACCCCACAATGTGCCAAAATGATTTGATTGACCTTCATGATCAATGCTTCATTCTCTTTTGGATAGGCACTTAAATGTGGGTATACAGCCATATATCCATTCTCTAATTTTTTTAGATATGGAATCTTTGTACGACACTCCTTATATTCAAAGCGTGCAAAACATACGACTTCATTTTCTTCTAATAATTGTAAAGATTGTTCATTTGAATCCATAGAGTGGCCTAAGCCGCATTCATTCGCATTTAAATAATTTCTCCATAGATCGGAAAACGGACAATCCATTTTATAAAAACTTTCCTGGTGAAGTGAATTGTGGGCACTGTTCCAACAAAAACAGTCACATTTCATTTCACGCATTAAATCTGATACATGTAACATAAAAATTTCACCATATCTATTGTACTTCAATTTTTAATTCTTTTCATCCCTATACGCATTTAATATTTTTTGAACACGAGTCAAATAGGCAGATTTTACATCTTCAGGCCCTAAAATTTTCATTTGATCACTCATAGAAAACAAAGATTGATACAAGTTTGACATGTCGTCTGTATAGAATTCAAAATCTGTATATGTTTCTTGTTTATGGATGGCTTGTAGTTTATTGCCCCAATATTTTTCTTTAAATAAACGAAGTCCATTTTCTGTATGATAGACACGTACTTGCACTTGTTTTAAATCCAAAGGAATCAAAGAATGTTCTCCAATGTAGTTGCTTAAATGGAAGTGATTGTCACGAATGAAGTGTCTCGATGAAATTTCACATGAAAACATACGTTGTGAACTAAAGCGGTACATACGATAGTCTTTTCTCAACAAAGAAAAACCGATTAAATAATAAGACTTATGGTAGTGGATGATTTCATAGGGTTCCACCTCAAATTGTTTAGGGGCTTCATCCTGTAAAGACTGGTACGACAAAAGGACGCAAAGACCATGGTTCATGGCTTGTTGCGTCTTATCGATCATACTTGAGATCTTTTCATCGATTTCCATAGAATTGGACATATAGTGTAAGGAATCGTTGGATGAAATCTTACTTGTCGAAATAATCTTATCCATCGCATCACAGTATAATGGAAGGGGCTTAAAGTCTTTTTGTGTACGCATAAACTTATAAGATTGCACCAAAGCATCCTTTTGTTCGTCACTAAAAATAGTGACTGGAAGATCATATTCATCATTTAAGATATATCCTCCATAGCGCCCTTTTACTTCTTCTACATTATATCCAGCTAGTACAAGCTCTTTTTTAAATTCACGAATGTTACGTGGATTGACTTCCAATTCTGTGGCAAGCTGTGTTGTGTTCATTTTCCCTCTTACCTTTAATAGTTGTAACATGCGAATGCATAAGTTTGTTCGATTCATCTCTTATCTCCTTTTAGTGCGTGCTGCAAAACCTTTGGGGATAGTAGCCAAAGCCTTTTTTTGGTTCAAAATGTTTAGGAACAATACCACGAAATACAAGTGGACGTATCATTTGACCAATCCCTCTTTCAAGCGCAAAACCTAAAGCTTCTTGTTTTTGAATGGCTCCGGCATCAATTAAAATATTTACAATTTCTTCATTTCCAATGCTGATAGCATGCATCAAAATAGGATATCCATTAAATACCCAGCTTGGACTGGCCCCAAGTTCTAGGCAGTTTTCAACTCCTTGTACATCTTCTTTCCATACAGCATCTAATAAATCCATAGCTAATCTTTTTTCTGCGTTCATATTGTACCCTTCTTTCTATACTCAAAGGATACAACTTATATAGACATTATTTATGTCAAATTAATCGGATACTTCTTTTACTTTTTGAAGTTTGGTTAATACATCTTCACTTACTAATTGATAAATGCATGAACAGATTGGAATAAAAATAATGATTCCAATAATTCCTGCCACATTTGCTCCAATGGTAATAGCTACAATGATATACATAGGTGGAAAGCCTACCGACTTACCTACAACGTGCGGATAGATAAAGTTTCCTTCGATTTGTTGAATGCAGATAAACATCACAATAAAGGTAAATCCTTGTACTGGGGATGTCATCGCAATAAAGAATGTACATAGTAAAGCAGCAACCAAGGCGCCAAACATAGGCACAAGGGCTCCAATGCCTACAACCAAGCCTATTAAAAACGCATAAGGAATCTTCATGATCAAAGATCCTGCAGTAACTAAACTAGCTAAAATCAAGCATTCCAAACAAGTTCCGCCTACATAGCTCGTGAAAATACGAATAATCAGTTTTAATACGTGGCGTATTTTTTCATAGTCCTTTTCTGGAAGATAGGCCTTTAATAAAGATTTTGTTTCACGAACCACTTGTTTTTTATTAAACAACAATAGAAACGAGAATACAATGGCGATGAATGCTTGCGCAAACCAAGAAAATGTAGTGGATAAAATCGTAAAGATGGATCCAAATATGTCGTTGGCTCCTCCGGATACTAACCAGGAACTGATTTTTTTACTAACATTATCAATCGCAAATGTACTAAAGGCATTGATATCTAAGTGTTGTAAAAAGTCATGAACAACATCTACGTGTTTTGTGATGTCTAAAAGCCAGATATAGAATTCATAGATCATTTGTGGAAAGTTTGACACCAACAATTGAATGGAGAATAAAATCTTAGGTATGACTATACCGACAAAGGCGGCAAATACGGCAAACACAATGAGGATGGCTAAAATATTGGATAGGACTCTTTTGATTTTTGTATCTTTAATATCAAACCATTTGATCAAATAGCGCATGAGATTATTCGATATGATATTAAACACAAAGGCAAGTCCAGCGCCAAATAAAAATGGCAGACACATTGTTCCAATCCATGCCATAAAATCAACGATTTTTTCAAAATAATAGATGACCATGCCAATCAATAAAGTAAAAATAATGAGTCTTTGGTACATTTTTTCTTTTTCATGTAGGTCCATCAAAACCACCTCAAATCGAATTTATTATACTATCTTTTATATTGAAAATCATTTTTTTAAATTTTTTATTTACATCTTTTTTTCATAGGTGTAAAATTGCCGAGTTAAAAGAAAAAAGTAGAGGTGAAACAAATGAGTACAAAGTACATTTTCGTAACAGGAGGTGTTGTTTCTGGTCTAGGTAAAGGTATCAGTGCAGCTAGTCTTGGCCGTCTTTTAAAGTCCCGCGGCTACAAAGTAACAAGTCAAAAGCTCGATCCCTATATCAATGTGGATCCAGGAACCATGTCCCCTTTTCAACATGGTGAAGTATATGTCACAGATGATGGATTAGAAGCCGACCTGGATCTAGGTCATTATGAGCGTTTTATTGATGAAAACCTACACACATATTCTAACCTTACCACTGGACGTGTCTATTGGAATGTCATTAATAAAGAGCGTGATGGAAAATATCTTGGTGAAACCGTTCAGGTTATCCCTCATATTACCAATGAAATCAAGAGTTTCGTAATTCGTGCTGGAGAACATGCAGCTGCCGATGTCGTAATTACCGAAATTGGTGGTACGACTGGCGATATTGAAAGCTTACCATTTCTAGAATCTATTCGTCAGGTTGCCTTAGAGGTTGGCCGTAAAAACTGTTTATTTATCCATGTCACTTACATTCCTTATATTTCAGGTTCACAGGAATATAAATCAAAACCAACGCAACATTCTGTAAAAGAATTACAATCTTATGGTATCAACCCAGATATCATTGTGGCACGTTGTGATGAAACCATTCCGCAGTCTGTATTAGACAAAATTTCATTGTTCTGTAATGTTGAAAAACGTTGTGTTATCCAAAATAAGACACTTCCTTCTCTATATGAAGTACCATTTATGTTAGAAGAACAAAATCTTGCAGATATCGTCTGTGAAAAGACGGGTCTTGAAATTCGTAAGCCAGATTTAAGTGAGTGGCAACAAGTTGTCGATAACATTAAGGCAAGCACAAAACCTGTAAATATTGCCTTAGTTGGTAAATATGTAGCTTTACACGATGCGTATTTATCTGTCAGTGAAGCCTTGTATCATGGTGGTTTTGAAAATCATGCCAAAGTCAACATTCAGTGGATTGATTCAGAAGGCTTAGAAAATGCCAACTTAGATGAAGTCTTTAAAGATACTGATGGAATCATCTTACCAGGTGGTTTTGGCGATCGTGGTATTGAAGGTATGATCAGTGTGGCTACTTATGCAAGACAAAAACAAATTCCTTATTTAGGCATCTGTTTAGGTATGCAGATTGCGGCCATTGCCTTTGCGCGTAGTGCTTTAGGTTTTGAAGATGCCAACTCTTATGAGTTTGATCCACAAAGTAAACATACCATCATTGATTTCATGGAAGATCAAAGTAATGATATTCGTAAAGGTGGAACGATGCGTTTAGGATCTTATCCATGTTCATTAAGGGCAGATACAAATATTTGGGCTTGCTACAAAAAAGATATGATTGATGAAAGACATCGTCATCGTTATGAATTCAACAATGACTATCGCTCTGAATTTGAACGTAACGATATGATGATTGTAGGTACAAGTCCAGATAAACAATTAGTGGAAGCAATTGAATATAAAAATCACCCATTCTATATTGGTGTACAATATCATCCTGAATTTAAATCTAGACCAAACCGTCCACACCCATTGTTTGTTGGTTTAATTAAGGCAAGTCTAGAAAACAAAGAAAGTCACAAATAGTGACTTTTCTTTTTTATAGATACTTTTTAATTACATCCACAGACATATTCAATAGTGTAGCCATTGCTTTTACATCCATTGTACTAGAAAGACGAAGGATCATGTCTTGAATCTGTTTCTCTGCTGCATCCGCTCTTTTCGTTTCAAGTTCAGTTTGTTTATTTGCTTCTTCAAATTTCTTTTCAACTTCTTCTTTTGCTTTTTGAGCTTCTTCAAGTTCAAGCTGTAGTTCAATTCGTTCTTCATTTTCATGTAGTTTTTGAAAATCTTCTATTATTTTCTTCCACAATCATCCGATATCGTTTCTACACGCTTCTCTAACATTTGAATCACCCCATCCTTCTCTATCATCACCTTAATTTTACTATCATCCAATCCTTTATGGCAATTCAAAAAGTAATAAATCATTTTCTCCTGTTCATTCATGTCTTCAAGTGGTTTATTTAAATCCATTTTTGGCATTTCTATTGTCATTAACTTCATACGATCTTCTTTTTTTTCTTTTACTAGAGGTAAATCACCATCACATTTCAATCTGAATGTATTACATATATTGTCATTTTCAACAATATTCACATTAAAGAAAATCATTACAATAGTTTCCTTTAATCGACCGTAGCTCTTTCCTTCCATGTCTTGTGAACCATGAAGCCTAGCCAAATAATAAGTAAATCGATTCATTAAATTATCTTTGGTTTGTCTTAACTGCATTTCTAAATCTACTGTTGTTCGATCATCAAATTCGACCAATAGATCCAAACGAGGACTTTTCATTTTAGTATAGTCTTTTACCATTTCTGAATTCTTTACAACAACACTATTCACCTTCCTTTCTAAAAATACCGTGAGTAATGATTTTAAGGCATCATTGGCCTCCTTACAATCTTCGCCAAAGACATACTTAAAGGCGAAATCATTTAATAAATTTGCGCTACGCATGAGCACCTCTTTTCTAGTAGGCATTTCCTACATACTCATATACGTAAAAAAATGGAGTTTTTTTGAAAAAAAGAAAATTTCTTCAAAACATTTGTGAAAATAATGATATTATATACGCGACAGGAGGATACTAGAAAAATGAAAATTGTCGATGAATATTTTGGATGTGACGTATTCAGTACATCTGCTATGCAAAGATATTTGCCTCATGCCGTCTACAAACAAATGATGGATGTGATGGAAAAAGGAAAGGAACTTCCTAAAGAAATCGCAGATGTAGTCGCAAATGCCATGAAAGACTGGGCTATGGATAAGGGTGCAACTCACTATACGCACTGGTTCCAGCCAATGACAGGAATTACTGCCGAAAAGCATGATGCGTTTATCAATCCAACAGGGCCAACATCTGTTATTTCAGATTTTAGAGGAAAAGAATTAATTAAAGGTGAACCCGATGCCTCAAGTTTTCCAAGTGGAGGATTGCGTGCCACATTCGAAGCCAGAGGATATACCGCATGGGATCCAACTTCTCTAGCTTTTGTCAAAGAAAAGACTTTATATATTCCAACTTTATTCTGTTCTTACGATGGTAGTGCTTTAGATAAGAAAACACCATTATTAAGAAGTAATGATGCCTTAAATAAAGCAGCCGTTCGTTTATTGAATATTATGGGTTATAACATTCATAAAATTAAAACAACTGTAGGACCCGAACAAGAATATTTTTTGATTGATGAAGAGATGTTTAAAAATCGTCTAGACCTATTGGTTACAGGAAGAACATTATTTGGTGCAGCACCTGTAAAAGGGCAAGAATTAGATGATCACTATTTTGGTAGTTTGTCTGAACGTGTAAAAGCCTATATGGAAGAAGTGGATGAAGAACTTTGGAAATTAGGTGTGTATGCCAAGACAGAACACAAAGAGGTAGCTCCATGCCAGTTTGAATTAGCGCCCGTATTTACATCAACAAATATTGCGAATGACCAAAACCAATTGACTATGGAAGTTCTACAAAAAGTTGCTTCTCATCATGGATTGGTATGTTTACTACATGAAAAGCCATTTGATGGTGTCAATGGTAGTGGTAAACACAACAACTGGTCTTTCTGTACAGAAGAGGGCGAAAATATTCTAGAACCTGGTGATTCTCCAAAAGACAATATTCGTTTCTTAACTGTTCTAGCTGCCATCATCAAAGGTGTAGATGAATACCAGGATTTATTAAGAATCTCAGTTGCGAGCGCTGGAAATGACCACCGTTTAGGTGCCGATGAAGCTCCACCAGCTATTATCTCTATCTATTTAGGTGAAGAATTAACAGCTATCCTTGAAGCCATTGAAGCTGGAAACGAATATGTAGATACAATCGATCGTAAATTGGAATTAGGCGTTTCTACCCTTCCTCCAATCGCAAAAGATTCTACAGACCGTAACCGTACTTCTCCATTCGCATTTACAGGTAATAAATTCGAATTCAGAATGCTTGGATCCAACTTAAACATTTCTTGTCCAAACACTATTTTAAATACAATCGTTGCTGAAGAATTAACACAGTTTGCGGACGAATTGGAATGTGTAAAACAAGAAGATATGACAAAGGCCTTGATTGCGTTGATTCAAAAGACATTAAGAAATCATAAACGTATCATCTTCTCTGGAAATGGATATTCAGATGAATGGAAAAAGGAAGCACAAAAACGTGGCTTATTAGAACTTAAGACAACGGCGGATGCACTTCCTCACTATACAGATCCTAAAAATCTACAATTGTTTGAAAAACACAATGTATATTCAGCTAGTGAATTGCATGCACGTGAAAGTATCCTACTTACAAACTACTATCAAGTCGTTCAAATTGAAGCAAAGACTATGGCTTATATGTTAAGAAAACAAATCTTACCAGCTATCTTTAGTTATGAAGCTAAACTAGCTCAAATCATTCAAACAAAGAAATCAAGTGGTATTGATGCTCCATTAGAAGTTAAAATCTTAAAAAACATCAATACACCTTTAGAATTAGTATCTAATCATCTAGATACATTAGAAACATTAATCAACAAAGCAACCACAACGGAAAAACAAGCTGCTCGTTTTGCGGCCGATGAATTACTTCCATTGATGGAAACGATTCGTCAATTGACAGATGTAATTGAAACCAATGTTTCTAAAGAAGACTGGCCTTTACCAGACTATAATGACATTTTATTTAAATCCATGCTTTAGGGAATCCAAGGATTCCCTTTTTTCTTTTTCATTTATTTTCTGAAACCACTTGCATAATTCTCTTTCAAGGTTCATAATCACTTAAAAAGGAGTTTTAATTATGAGTAAATTAGTCGTACACGCAAAAACAATGATTGATGGTGTGAGTGATGCACCAAAAAAGGATCAATTGATTTCAATGGAAGATGGAAAAATCGTTTCCATTGAAGACTATCATGAAACAAATGAAGATGTGATTCATGCCAATGTCGTTACACCTGGCTTCTTTAACTGCCACGTTCATATCATGGAACCTGTTGGTTTTGGAACCGATAAAAAATTTAGCTTGATGGAAAAAGCTTTCTATACACAAAAACACTGTGAAGACTATCTTCACTCGGGTGTTACTTTTATTCGTGTTTTAGGTACTGCCAACGATTACGATATGCAGGTTCGCGATTGTATTGATTCTGGATTGATTCAAGGACCACATATGTTGTGTGCTGGAAGATGCATTTGTATGACAGGCGGTCATGGTTGGCAAGATGGAATTGAAGCCGATGGAGTCGATGAATGTCGAAAAGCAGCTCGTACGCTTTTAAAAGAAGGTGTAGATTTAATTAAGATCATGGCAACGGGTGGTGTTATGACCAAAGGTGTTGAACCAGGAAGTGCTCAATTAACACAAGAAGAAATGGCTGTCATTATTGAAGAAGCCCATAAAGCCGGAAGAAAAACAGCGACCCATGCCCAAGGAACACAAGGTATTAAAAATGCGCTATATGCCGGTATTGATTCGATTGAACACGGAATCTTCTTAGATCAAGAATGTTTGGATTTTATGAAAGAACACGGCACATATTTAGTACCTACTTTAGTTGCTCCTCAATGTATTGTTGAAAATGGTATTGAAGCCGGTATTGCTGACTACATGGTTAAAAAGGCAATCTATGTAAAGGATGCGCACGTAGAAAGTTTTAAAAAGGCTTATGCCCAAGGATTAAAGATTGCCCTAGGTACAGATGGTGGTACCCCATTCAATTACCACAACAACACCGCTTATGAAATGGAATTAATGGAAAAATACGGTGTAGATCGTATGGATATTTTAAAGATTGCGACACACAATTCAGCTGATTGTCTAGGTGTCTTAGATGAGTATGGAACTTTAGAAGTGGGTAAACATGCCGATCTAGTTTGTCTAGAAGAAAATCCATTGGATGATATTTCAAACGTTCGTAAGATTGATAAAGTCATTAAAGATGGAGTGATTGTAAAGTGACAAAGCTATATATTCATGCCCAAACTTTAATCGATGGTATTAGTGATACACCTAAGTATGATCAATTAATTACAGTTGAAGATGATAAAATCATTCAAATTGAAGATTATTATGAAATCAATGAAGATGTCATTCATGAAAATGTTGTGACACCTGGTTTCTTCAATTGTCACGTACACATTTTGTATCCGGTTGGATTTGGCGAAAATAAAGAATTCACCTTAATGGAAAAAGCTTTCTATGCCCAAAAACACTGTAAAGAATATCTAGAATCGGGTGTTACCTTTATTCGTGTTGTTGGAACAGAAGAAAACTATGACCTACAAGTTAAAGAGGCCATTGAAAATCATGTGATTGAAGGACCCCACATGTATTGTGCAGGTAAAGTCATTTGTATGACAGGCGGTCATGGATGGCAAGAAGGTATTGAAGCTGATGGTAAAGATGCATGTTTAAAAGCCGTTCGTACTCAGCTTAGAAGTGGTGTGGATCTTATTAAAATGATGGCTACAGGAGGCGTTATGACCAAGGGCGTTGAGCCTGGTAATGCCCAGTTTACTGTCGATGAAATGAAGGTCATGATTGAAGAGGCTCATAAGGCAGGAAGAAAAACGGCTACGCATGCGCAAGGTTTACAAGGTATTAAAAACGCTTTATATGCAGGTATTGATTCCATTGAACATGGTTGTTTTTTAGATGATGAATGTCTTGAACTTATGAAAGAACAAAACACATTCTTAGTTCCTACCCTTTGTGCTCCTCAATGCATTATCGATAAGGGTGTAGAAAATGGTGTAGCCCAATATATGGTGGATAAGACATTAAAAGTCAAAGATGCGCATGTTGAAAGTGTAAAAAAGGCATACGAAAAAGGTATTCAGATTGCCTTAGGTACCGATGCAGGTACGCCATTTAATTATCATTCAAATACAGCTTATGAAATGGAGCTTTTATCTAAACTCAACATTTCAAATATGGATATCCTAAAGATGGCAACGATCAATTCCGCAAGATGTGTTGGCGTTGAAAAAGACTATGGTTCGATTGAAGTGGGTAAAAAAGCGGATTTCGTTTGTTTAAACGAGAATCCTTTAGAGAACATTTCAAATGTTAGAAAGATCAATCGAGTCATTCAATCTGGAAGAATTGTAGTACAAAATACAAGATAAGAACTTTCCTATCCATTTAAAACCACATGAAAAGGTAGAAATCTAATTTTCGATTTCTACCTTTTCATTTTTGACTGATAATATTGCAATGTCATACCTGTTAAATATGGCATTGGCATTTTATATATAGCTTTTTTAAATAATTCCGTCGTCCTTGGATCGAATTCTTCTAACTTTGGAAAAAATGCAATCAAATGCTCAGTCATACGACATGTTTCAATACATTCAAGAATGCGTTCCATTTTAAATGAATCAAACACATCTTCACTCTTTTTAAAATGATCAAATAACGCATGAACATCTGGATCTGTATCATCATATCCGTTGTAAAAAATAGATAAATAACTTTCTGGTTTCAAGAACTCGGGTGCAATTAATTCATAATCTAAACGTGTGTTCGCAATCGCATCCATATATGGAATTGAATCATAATATACAATAGCTTCTCCATCAGTATCGTCTGGCATTAAATAATCAAATGTATAGTATGTCCAGAAGTTAAATAATGGATTTGTTTCTAAACTTCTAAGATCCAAGCCATACTTTTGGGCTCGCATTTGAACAACCATTGGATCAATGGCACCACAACTCCGTATAAATCCAATTAGACAAAGAATTGGTTTCTCTTGTTTTTCTTTTTGATCAAAATCCACGAGTTTTAAAGCTTCCACAACATTTTTCTTCAGCTCATCTGGAATTTCATCCTCAAACAACAAATATTTTCGATAAAGCGCCACCTTTTCGAATGGCATACTATGAACATCCACTTCTTTAAAATTGTTTTCAACAATTCGCTTTAAAAGTTTTAGTTCTTTTACTGTACAAACATCGACAATATTTTCTGGTGTATATTGTTGAATGATTAGCTCAACCATTTGTTTACGAGTAATTTTGTCATAAAACACATCATCCGGAAAACAAATCCGAAAAAAATGATTGTATACAGATTCTTTTGGATAATGATTGATTTCTTGTAATAATGAGCTCATACTCCCTCTTCTAATTCATCTTTTTTGGCAACAACGAATAAATCTTTTGTCCATAACTATAATCTTCAAATGCCTTTGAAACCAGTTCTTGGCTAAGCTGCATATCTGCCGTTGAAATAAAGCCATCATAAATGATCATTGAATTAAATGGCATAATGGCTGTTTGTATCAACATTGGTGTTTTTTCAGCTGGAATAAACTGATCTAAATTTTCATTTAAACCTTTAACCATATAGTTGATGCCTTCATCATTTAAGACTGTATAGTTCTTTTCATAAACGGCCAATAAGAAGTTTTTGCGCATGCCATATTTAAAATCTTTTATAATATTCAAATTACGATATGTTAGATTCAAAGGATTCTTTTGAACATAATCATCAATAAAACGATCTTTTCCCTTCCAGAACACTTCAATAACATTCACTAGTTCATCGGGTTCAATATAATTATTTGGATCTATTTTCTTATTTGGGATTATGTTTTCTTGTTGATTCACATAATCTAAGACACTAAAGTATAACTTATAGAATAGCCGAGTATCTTTTTGATCTAAATACGCATAAGTTTGTTTCTCATTTAAAGCACGAAGCTTATCATTAAAAGACACATGTTCATGTGCTTCTTTATAGCCTTTCATACTCAGTCCATAATAGTTTGGCAATGAAATTTGTACCACAGCTTTGCGATAACGTTTTGTCAAAGAATCGGAGAATCCATTAAACAATGGAATTAAATCAATCTTTTCTTCATTTACAGTGCCACGAAGTAAATTGTTGAATAAGTCATCTTTAAATTTTGTGATGTCCGCCACTTCTTTTTTAACGGCTGTAAAGAACTTCTTAATATCTGGATTTGTCGCATCAAAACCATGATAGAAAATAGAAATGTAGCTATCTCGATCCAAGAATTTCGGTTCGAATCTTTCGCGTTGAATACGACAATTGCGAATATCATACAAAAGATCATTATAATCCCAGTATACATATTCATTCGCAAAACTGTCATCAATCAAACGATAATCCTCTTTAAGATACGCCCAGAAATTGAAGAGTTCCCCTTCAATAATGGCTTTATAATCGTATGCACAAGCCATACATACAGCTTGAATCAAAGATGGTTCAATAATGCCGAATGCTCGTATGATTCCAAGAATGACAAGGCTTGGTTCATCTTTTTCTGCCTTTTGATCCAAATCAATATCTTTAACAGCTAATTTGACATTCTTTTTGAATTCTTCGGGTAATTCTTTATCAAAATATAAAAACTTAGAGCTTAATGCATGTCTTTCAAAGCGATAGCGATCGTCTTCTAAGTCTTGGTTGCGTAATAATCTTCTTAATGCCTTTAATTCCCATGTTGTGCAAATAGAAACTAAATATTCAGGGGTATAGGTTTCAATCATACGTTCAAACATTTCTTTTCTTGTCATGGAATCATAGTCCCAATAATCGTTTTGACATGTTCTTTTATAATAATCAAAAACCTTTTCTTTACTATAACGATTTGCGTGTTCTAATAATCGTACCAAATAAACTCCTCCTTCTTCAATCAAATTTTAAAATCTTCATATGATTGTTATAATTATTATAGTATGTAATCAAAAAAATTTGAACCTATGTGTTAGAATTATACCTAAGAGGAAAAAGTATGCGCATTATTGAATTTATTAAACGATTATTTCATCGTGAAAAACCAATTGAGATCAAACAAAAGAATGATTTAAATCCACCAAAAAAAATGAAACAAACGTATGTCGCAAAATCAACAAATTATTTAGATGAACAATTGGATTTATTCAAAACAATCCAACCCGGACACCTTGTCTTTTGTCGTATGCCAGTGTGCGAAGACAATTTGGTAGATATCAATAGCCCCCATCGCATTCGTCCGTATTTGATTATCAAAAAGGATAAAGACTATTTATATGGGTATGCAGGAAGCACAAAGAAAAAGAATCCAAAGATTCAATATACTTTAAAAGATGGACATAAAGATAAGAAAACAGGTGCTTTTAGCGATTCCTATCTGTATTTAAACAATGTGTATCGAATTCCCATTCAAAATATCAAGGGAATTTTAAAACAGGTCTCAAACAAAGATTTAATTCAAATTCAAAGAAAGATTCAATTATTGAAAAATAGTGATGTACAACATATTGAAGGATTTGAAAACATTGAATTTACATTTGAAATAGGAGATATAGTGGAATATAAATCTTCCCTTTACTTTTTATCAAAAATTCAAGGCGATAAAATATATGGATATGTTTGTTCAAAAACAAATGGTGATATTGAATTAAAAGGTTTAAATCTATTCATTAATACAGATATAGAAAGAAAAATCGAGCCAAATCCACATAGTTTAAAATATGTTTTTAACACGAATGTGAATCGCTATGTGAATAAACAGTTAAAAAAAGAAAACAAAGAAGTATTGAAATTAAAAGAAGATGTTTACGTTTCTAAAAATGTACAATACTACAATTATTATCCACTAGGAACCATATTAAGAGATATGAATACAGATGAAGAAATTGTATATTTATTTAATTATCGCAAACGCCCCTATTGTGCAAGGCTAGAAGAAATGTATAATGATAATTATTCAGTTTGGCAATATAGTCCCAAATATTATTGTGTGGAGGATGAATTAACTGAAAATGGTATAAAAGAGATGTTGGAGGGTTTCTTAAGCAAGAAATCACGGAATAAAGAGATCAACAAGCCTTTTATTCCAATTTTTGAAATCGAATATAAGAAAGTAAAGAAGGTTTAGATAGTATGGCATTCACAATTGAAAGTGCAAAACAAGTTCTAGATGATTATTATGATTTGGTACATCCCAAATTTGAGGATGATATTCAATTTATACATGCCCTAGACTTTTTAATCCAAGAAACAAACAATCCAGAATATATGGTGGAACTGGGTGGTTGGTATTATGGTCAAAAGCAGTTCGATCTTGCGGAAGACTATTATTTAATGGCCGCTAAATTAAACTATGTAGATGCCTATGAATGTTTAGGCTACATCTACTATTATGGACGTGTCGGTCAGCCCGATTATGAGAAGGCCTTTCACTACTATAAGCTAGCCAGTGATCAAGGAAATATCGTGGCAGCCTATAAACTAGCAGATATGTATAAGAATGGCTATTATGTACAGAAGGATTATCCAAAGTATGTACAAATTATCAAAGGCTTATATCCTTTACTTCAAGGTGCAACAAATACGTTTGATCCTGTTCCCGAAGTCTATTCTAGACTGGCCAAGATCTATGTCGAAGAAGGCAATGAAGATCAAGCCATTCAATTGTTGTTGATTGCGAAAGAATTTCAGTCTCAAAGACTGATCTATTCGGATTTCTTTGGTGATCTTACTATCATGAAACATATCGTTCTTGATTTATATTCTCTCATTCAATTTGATGCAGACTATATGGATCTATTTGACTTATATTACGTTCTACAAAAGCCTTGTAAACTCGCCTTAGAAATTAATGGAGAGGATCACATTATCGAAGCCAAATATGAAGATGGTTTATTCTATATCTCCATGGATGATAAAAACTATGAAGATGTCGATCAATTCTTTCAGAATGCCATGATCCATGATGAGCCTTTATATAGTCAATATGTAAATGTGAACTATATAGAAATGTTAGATTAAAACAAAAACACTCAAGCGAGTGTCTTTTATCTTACCAAAATATTTAAAATTGTTTTTTCCAAGACTTTCATTTCAACAGGTTTTGATACATGGGCATTCATACCGGCTGCCAAAGATTTTTGAATATCTTCTGAAAAAGCATTTGCGGTCATTGCGATAATTGGAATCGTTTTAGCACATGAATGATTTGAATTACGAATAGCTTTTGTAGCTTCATATCCATTCATATTTGGCATTTGAACATCCATCAATATGACATCATATTCTTGTGGTTTAGATTGTTTGAATGCATCTAGAACCTTTTGTCCATCTTCACAAATTGTGCATGTTGCACCTTCAATCTTTAAAAGTTCACATAAGATTTCTGCATTAAGCACATTATCTTCTGCGCACAAGAAATTCATACCTTTTAATACATGTACATCTTGTTTTTCTTTATTATGCATATTCATAGTTGTTTCTTTCGCAATCTTTAAATCTAAAAGAATTGTAAAACAACTTCCCTTGCCTTTTATACTTTCGACATCGATTGTTCCACCCATAGCTTCAATCAAATTTTTGGTGATAGCCATACCTAGACCAGTTCCTTGAATCTTATTGGTCATACTGTTTTCTTCACGGGTAAACGCATCAAATATCTTTTCTTTAAATGCATCACTCATGCCCATACCATTATCAATAACTTGGATTCGGTATTTGGCATATACATTCGAATGACTTTCACATTCTTCAATAATTAATTGAATCTTACCACCTTCATGCGTATATTTGATCGCATTGGACAATAGATTATTCAAAATTTGTGTTAAATGAACGACATCTCCGTTCACCCATTTGTGCTCAATATTTTTACTTGTGATCACAAAAGATTGATACTTGACACTTGTCTGTGGACGGAACACGGCATTCACTTCTTGTATCATTTCTGAAATAGAGAAGTCCATATTATTTAATGTCGTTTGTCCTGTTTCAATTTTACTCATATCTAACACATCATTTATAATGCCTAGCAAATGTTTAGAAGATACATCTATCTTTCTAGCATATTCCCTTACTTTTTCTTCATTATCCGCATCATGCTCAATTAATGCCGTCATACCAACGATCGCATTCATTGGCGTACGAATATCATGGGACATATTGGCTAAGAAAAGACTTTTCGATTGACTCGCATCACGCGCCACTTCAAAAGCTTGTTCTGCTGCTTGTTTAGCCTGTCTTAATTCACCATTGATTGTTTCAAGTTTGGCCGTATTTTCTCTTTCCTTTTGAATCGCTTCCCGCTGATTCTTTTTTAATACAGATACAATAGCGAATATGTAACAAGATGCAGCTACAATCGAAAATACTATGATGAATCGTATCACAAAATTGACAAGTTTGACTGTATTGGTAGCTACATATTTTGCGGGCACCAAAAACAATAAGGTCCATTGCGTATTATCCATTTGTTTCAAAGCATAGAAATATTCTGTTCCATCAAGTATCGCATTTGAATAGCTTGATCCGGTTTCATTCAATTTTTTCTGTGTTTCTTCGAATGAAGAATTATGAAGATATTCCATCTTTTTAAGAACATTGAAGACATTATGTCCTTTAATCAATTCAAACTCATTGCCATTAAACAACTTAAAACCATTATTGTCTAAGACATATACACTATTGTGTTTATCATATGCATCACAACCAAAATATGCATTCAACATACTCATATCTTGATACATTCCATAATAATTCATGACAACTAGTCCATGATCACTTTCAAGATATAATGGTTCATCTAGTTTTTTTAAAAAAACCATTTGACTCGAATTGCTCATCATTGAACTAGACACATAGCTAATCTGGTCTAAGTCATCTAATAAATAGTCACAATCTCTTAGTAATCCGACACTTCCTTCTTTTGTATAATACTTACCATCTGTATCCACTCCTATCAGTGTAATTTTGGATGCGCTATAATTCGATATTTCACTTGACTTTTCCATATTTAAAGTAAATTCATCTAATGTCTGAATATCTTTTGTCAATAAACGATTGCACTGTACACTAACTTCATTCCATTTAGAATCCATCACATCTTCTAAGTTATGAAACATTTGGTGTGTAACTTCTTCCATCTGAGACAATCGCTCCTTATAAATTACATCTTGAATATAAGTTTGATATAAAAGCACAAATGCGAGTACCATGATCAAAATGGTGATAAAACTTCCAAATACAACTCTCTTTACTGATTTTGTCATTGTGCATCGGCCTCACTTAATGTTTTATATCGTGAAAAGAAGGTCTTGGCTGCATCCATTCCCACAACACCACTATCTTCTAATTCTAAATCCCTATCAGCTCCACAGATGGCCACTTTATAGGTTTGATTATCTTTTAATTTCTTATTTTTAATCAATACATAAGGATAGGTCTTACCTGTTTCATACTTGTCATAGCCTTCTTTATGAAGTTCCTTAATTTCCTTACCTGTTAACTTTACCGTTTGAATCGTACCATACCAACTTGTAGGAAGAATCGTACAAAGATCTTGTTCAGCAATGTCTTGCGCATAAAGCTTTCCATTTACACCATCACTATTTTGATCCTTACTATTTCCACGTATCCATTTCCCTAATGAAATCAATGAAGCATCACTGTCAGTAGCTTCCATAAAACATTGTCCAATCAACTTTGCACAACTCTTTTGCGAAATCATTTCTGTAGTTTTCGTGATTACATCTGGTTTATGATTCACTACACTTTCTTGATCAACATCAAGTTGTTTTATGACATCTTCAATGCTTGCCTCATTTTGAATATACTCCAGCATACGATATCCTGTATTCACTAAAGTGTTCTCCCATCCAGCATAAATTAGTGGTGCCGTATTGCCTTTATTAATATCGTCGGCTATATCCGCATAATATGTGTCTTTTGCGTTCCAATCTTTAAAAGGTAAAATAGAAGCCTTTAATGTGGAATCATCATATAAAGCCTGTATTCCTTCTACAGAAGATAAAATTCCCATGACTTTTAATGCGTCTTCCAATTTTTGTGGGTCCTTCTCTAATTTTTTACTTAAGCCATGAAATCGAGAGATATTTAAAATATATACGTTTTGACTGCCATCCTTTGAAATATATGGCATTAAGCCGTAGTTATCCTTTGTGTCGTCCGTTTCACCAATGCTATTTTTACTTCCCAAAAGAAACAATGTGTTTCCTTCCATAAATTCTTGGCGTGTTAAATCATCATCTTGAGGATTCTTACTTAAAGAAAACATACCTAATTCTTTCCACTTCTTAATGTATTCCATACAGTCAAGCATTTCTTTAGTGTTACTAATATTCGCTTTACCTGATAAATAATCAAGTTGCCACCGTTTACCTTGTAAAGTTCCTAAAAAACCAGTATCGGCAATATTACACATATATTGAAAGCCATAACCCGGATATTCAATTTGACATAGCGCAAATTGTACCCCAGCTTCTTTAGCTTTCTTTGACAATTCTTCTAATTCACCATAATTTGTAGGTAAAGACCACCCATACTTTTCAAACAATGTTTTATTATATGTGATTCCCAAACAACTATAGGCGGATGGCAACATATAAATAGCACCATTATCCGAAACTTCCTGTAATCTTGATTCCACATAATTATCTGTAAAGCCATAACCAGATAGATCAATTAATTTATCACTCATATCATTCACATGTGGATCATAGATAGTTTGTGTACAAATATCCGGCAAATCATTCGCTGCAGACATATTCTGTAAATAAGTTGTCGTATTGGCACCTGAATAAGAAACAATTTTTAAATTGATTTCCGGATACTTTTCATGTACCAGTTTTTCAAATTTGTCACAATCCAAATATGGAGCCATGATTGTGATAGCTTCGTGTTCACTTGAAAAATTTGTCCTAACACAACCCGTTAGACAAGACAGTGCTACAATTGCACTTAATATTTTTTTGAATTTCATAATCCATTACCCTAATTTCTTCAAACAAAAAAGGAAGTTCACGCAAAATAACATGGAAACTTCCTAAACAAATTGCACAAATGTTGCAACCGGCTAGCATGACTATAATATTCATCATAGTTTTAGCTCCATATGGCTTTGCGTCCTTACCTTTCGATAAGTTTGCTCTTAATTTATATGTTTAATTATACAATTTATACCTACATTAAAACAAGAAAAAATATTAAGAATCTATTTTATACATTACTTAATTGTGATGTGATTGAGATAAAGAATTCTTTACTCCAGATATCCAATATACTCGTATCTGTAATGAACGGTAAAACATCTTTTTTCGCATCATTAAAATCTATTTCATTAAATCTTGCGATCAATAGCGCCTTCACAAAGTCCACATCAAATTTATCTTCTTGAGATATATAGTGAGATTCGTTTAATTTTTCTCTTAAATGATCCAAATTAAATTTTGTATTTCTTGTTAGATAGAAAACATAATCATATAAATCCCTACCTTTTACTCTAGATTTCCATGAACGACAAATAACCGCATGTATCTTTCCAGAAAATAAGGAAGCTTCATCATACAGTTTAATACTATAAGGCATTGGTAATAAGCGATATTTTGTTTCATATGTGGCAAGACTTGCAGGCATGGTATCTATTTCAAATTTAATTTTCACTTTTTCGTTTTTATTTATGCCAGTAACTAAATCATTTGGATAAAACAATAAGAATTGTTCAATTGTATCACCTTTTAGAAAAGCAGATTGTATGGCAGAATCTAAAGTTTTATGTTTAATTTCAACCTCCACATTTAAACCGAATGATTGTACAATCCGTTTTAAAGACGGAACGTATGTACTAAGATCAAAGTCTTTGTTTTTCATCATTAATGAAAAATCTAAATCTTCAGAAAAACGGTCAAGTCCATAAAATATTCTTAATGCAGTACCGCCATAAAATGCGGCCACATCAAAGAATCCAGCTTTACTCAAAGCACAAAGTGTAATTTCTTGCATAACTTCTTTAACAACATTTCGCTTTTCTTCATTGTTTTTTGGTTGATACGCCTCAACCATTTGTTCAAGAATTGTTTTCATCTAGATCTCCTAATACTTTTTTTAAGTATTTCATATTTGTAGATCCATAGTTATCACAGAGTGTATATAAAACATTAAAATCTAGTTTTTTTAAGACATCCATATCCATACGTAAATCATTAAATAATAAATCATACATATCTTTCTTATTACGCACTACTTTTAAAGTATATAACTTATCACATAATGCTTTTTCAGGTGTTGCCATTACATATGAATAATCTTGTTCTTGAAAAATTTGTAAACAATAAGGATAAATATTTGCTGGTACATCTCGATATGTATAAGTACCAAAATCATTTTTATACAATTTCTTTTTACCCTTACCAAAAGTTGCGCTTGTATATGTATAGACTGCTTCAGGTATAAGGCCATAATATGCTAAGGCATAATCAAATGATAAATATGATGGTGAATAAATCGCATTCGCAACAACATAGCCAGGTGCATTTTTATTTGTCTCATACAAATTTTTAGTCAACTTAATAATTTCTTTATTATCACTCATCCGTTTAATTTTAATATCTTTAGCCTTATAATCCGTTAGACTTTCCTTCAACATTTCATATGTAACTATCATGTTTTCACCTCTCACTAACATTTTATGTTAGTATGAGGTGAAATTCAACAAATTTTAACTATAAATCTACTATAAGACCTATTATAAAGATCCAATGTGAAAACATTATTAACTTCCAAAATATTTTGTGAGTACCCATCTGATAACCCTAGGCATTTTCCAATCCTCTAGCCGTGGCATATTGGTCCATTGAATCACGAATCATTTTTCGGGTGGCTATGCTGGATTGCATTATATAATTCTTGATTTTATCCAGGATTGATTTGCAGCTTCTGTGGTTGAATCTCCATTCGAATTCAGAATAATATAAGGGCAACATTCTTTTGGTAACACCATGGAATCTATCAATAAACTGACTGTTTAAATTGGATATAATCTTGTTTAGAAAGTATAATCGATGGTTATCATTGTCATAGTCAATTGCTTCATTGTTTACTTCCATTCTATTCTTTAAGATGTTGTATGTCGTTTTACCGTCAGTATTCAATTTTCTCTCTTTAGACATTATTACGTACTTCTCAAAATATTCCTCAACAATCTTGCTTGAATCTGTTGCCACTTCCTGCATCTTTACAAAACATGGATATTGGTTCTCTTGCTCTGTTGCAAGCACTATTAAAAAGGGCTGTTTATCAGTACCAAGCCCTCGCTTTCCGTTATGTGATGGAGCTCCTGTATAGGCTACATCGGATTCATAAAAATTCGAATCCAAAAATTTCTTTGAATTCGAATTTTTCATAAGTATACGAGCTTTAGTCTGTAATAAGCAGGCTGTTTTATAATTGACCTTCAATTCTTTAGAAAGTTCCAAACTAGAAATACCATTACTTGCCGTAAAGATTAGAAACAAACCGTACAATAAAACGTTTAATGGCAGTTTGTTATCCTGAAAGATCGTATTGGATAACAATCTTTCATCATGTTTGCAGTTAGCACAACGATAGCAGTTCTTGGTTTTCATAAAATAGTAGTGAGTACAGCCACATTTTTCGCAATAGTAGCCAGTAGGCCATTTAATGTCAAAGAAAAACTTACGACAAGCATCTAAATTTGTGTAATATTGAACAATGAAATCAGAAGTAGATATATAGTCTCCACGACCACTAACAGACAAACGTTTATTGTTTCTTTTGTAATACATAACTAGCACCATCCTTTGTACAAGGATATAGTACCTGCTAAATTGACAATATCGATGTCTATTTAGTGTATAGGGTTGTTAGATGGGTACTCACAAAATATTTTTAAATATAAATTAAAAGATCCTCATAATAAGGATCTAATGTTTCAATTGAATCTTAAAGATAAATTCTTCATCTTTAATCTTTTCATATGGAATTTTATAGTTATCCAATAAATTTCGAACAATATATAAACCTAGACCATTTCCTTTAGGTTGGGTTGAATCTTGTTTGTTTTGAATATAGAACCAGTCTTGTTCGATTCCAATATGAACAGTATCCTTTTCATGCGTGTAGTTGATCGCATTACTTATTAGGTTGGATAAAATTATATTTAGAGCTGTCTTACCAATATACATTGTTTCATCTTGCAGATCATTTTGAATATGCAATTCCTTTTGATGAATCAATACATCATATTTTTGAAGTACACTACTTAATTCATCCTTGATACAAACCACTTCTTCATCGTCTTTTAGATTTTCAATGGAATATACAGATAAGATTTGTTGGATATTCTTCGTTAAGTGATCGACTAAATCAATACAGTCATCAATATAAACATCTCTATTTTTATATTTACCCACATTGTATTTCATATTTTCTAAGATAATTTTAAGACTTGCCAAAGGCGTTTTTAATTCGTGGCTCGCTCCTTTAAAAAAGTCGTATTTTATTTTCTCTAATCTTAAAATCTCTTTATTTTTAAATTCAAGATTTGAAATCGAATCAAGAAGTGTTTCATACAAATCATTGATTTGTGCCTTCAACTGACCAATTTCATCACTCGAATCAATTTCTAGACGAGCCTTCTTATCTAATGCCATCATTTGATCGGTTACACTCTTGATTTCAACTACATGATTTTTAATGGATTTAGCATACACCAAAGAGACAATGGCCGAAAAGCATAGGGATATAATTAAAGAGTAAGGAAGAAATTGTAGACTTAGATTTTTAGCTTGGCTTTGCATATCAGCTGTTGAAACAAATTGAAGATGAATCTTTTCACCAGTATCCAGCTTTAATTCTCTTTCTTCAATAATCAAAGAGTTATTAGAACTCTTTAAGTCGACATTTAAATCATTCTTGATTTCTACTTCATTTGATGAAGTATTCTTTTTAATAAACGCTTTGATTTCATTGGTGTTGGAATAAAAATCTAAAGCTTGTTCAATATAGTCAACAGATTTACCATTTAAGTTTTCTGTAATTTCATTGGCCTTAGTATAGATTTCTTCTTTTCTTACATCCAAATAGGTTCTAGGAAAAATCAAATATACAAAGAGATGGATAAACAAGACAATAATTGCGATGACGCTGAATGTTTGTATACATATTTTAGGAAATATCTTTAAGTTTTTCATGATTTCTCCAATTTGTAGCCCACATTACGAATGGTCGTAATACAATCTAAACCTAGTTTCTTACGTAATTCTTTAATATATACATCAATAACACGATCATAAGGAACGTCTTCACTTTCCTTCCATACATGATCTAGAATTTGAGCTCTAGATAATGCGATACCTGCATTATCTAAAAGGTATTTTAAGATTTCTAGTTCTTTGGCATTGATATCGATCATTTTGCCATCTATTTTGGCTGTATAGCTTTTGAAATTCACACAAACATTTTTATATTCAAAAATATCTTGTTTTTGAAGAAGCGCATCAATACGAGCTTTTAATACAGGTAGTGAAAATGGTTTTTCAATATAGCCATCCGCTAAGTTTGTATAGGCATCAATTTTGAATTCTTCATTGCTGAAAGCCGTTAAGATTAAAACAGGCAAATCACTTTCTTTACGAATTTCTTTTAATACGTCCAATCCATTGATATATGGAATTTGAATGTCCAATATCACCAAATGAATATCTGTATTAAACTTTTCCAATGCCTCTTTACCATCTTTTGCCTGAATAATACTATATCCAGACTCCGATAAGAATTCACTCAATCCCTCGCGAATCAGTGTATCATCTTCCACTACCAATATTTTCATATCTACTCTTCCTCATTTAATAATTCTTTGCAGTTCTTGTTTAACAAATGCATTGTAGAAACAACGAGTGCAACTAACATTACAATTGACATAAATATAATAACATACACCATATATTTTGGTTCAACAGTTGCATCAATATGTGTCAACATCTTATTAAAGCCATCCACTTCAGCTCCACCACCAAGTTGATTTGAAGCGGATTCTTTGGCAATTTCTTTGGCAACACCCGTACTTACATTGTTCAATACTTTTGCACCTAAACTCGATGCAGTTTTACTAGCTATAAAATACGCAAAGATATAGGCTGGAATGGTTACCATACATAGTTCTAGAACAAATTGAATAAAGATTTTCGTTTTAGAAATACCTAAAGCCATTAAGATTGCGATTTCTTTTCTCCTTGCATTCATCCACATAAGCAACAATAAAGTGACAACGATACCCGCAAAGATCAAAGATCCAATAAACATTTTATTTGCGACACTATACATACCACGTATTGATTTTTGTAGAGCTGGATAATTCGATGTACTTTTTACTAAGACATACTCATTCCAGTTGATATCTAATTTTCTTAGATTTTTAATGACTTGATCCAAGTCTTTATTCCCATTTACAAAGAATGTGGCATCTTGATATACAGCTGTCTTTGGTGTATTGCCATAAACTTTGGCAGCCGTATCCAAATCCGTGATTAGATTATTTTCATATAATTCTTGTGCAGCTGTAACACCACCTTGATTATGACCATCAAATAAACCCTTAATGGTTACTTCTACTGTTTCATCCGCACCCTTTTCATTATCTGCATCATAGATATTTGAGCGTAGATAAAGCTTATCCCCCACTTTTAAATGGTTCTTTGCCGCTAAATCTTTATGCATCAAGATTTGATGTTTATCTTTACTATTTAGATGCTTACCCTCGACCAATTTATAGGCACCCGATACAAACTTTGTTTCTTTTTTTGATTCATTGACTCCAGTAAGCATCACGGTTGATTTAAACTTAGAAAGACGCTCCTTATTTTCATTTGAAGTTAAAACAATATCATGATCGACTAAGTCAGCTACACTATTGATTCTTTTCACATAGGAATCAATGTCTTTAGAAGCACAAATCTTTTCAATATCCTTGCCTTTTACATTGCCTGCACCTCTAGGCGTACCAAAATTGACTTGGCGATTGATTTCCATTGTAAAACTATTGGTAATCGAGCCTAATGATGTATTGGACGCTTTGTTTGTCGCATCTTTAATAGATAGTCCGACTAGACAAAGGCTTGACATAATTAGAACAACAAGAAATAGAATGATTGACTTCACACTTTTTCGAGTTACATATTTAAATGCATTCTTAAACATTCTATTTCCCCCTCTTCTTTAACTTTTTATCTTTTAATTCATATACAACATCAGCGGCATCTGCTACCTCTTTACTATGTGTCACAACAATCACACACTTATTTCTTTCTTTAGCACGAGCTTTTAAAATATCAATAATTTCACTAGCCGTATCACTATCTAGATTTCCCGTTGGCTCATCCGCTAAAATAATCGGTGCGCTACTTACAAGTGCACGGGCAATCGCAACTCTTTGTTGCTGACCACCCGATAGTTTCATTACACTACGATTGATTTGGGATTGTTCAAGCCCTAAATCTAAAAGAATGGAAGGCGAAGCTTTAGAATTGACTAAGCGTACATTTTCTAATGGTGTTAAATAATCAATCAAATTGTAGTTTTGAAATACTAGACAAATATGATTCTTACGATGATTTGTATATCCCGTTTTTGAAATATCTTTTCCTTCAAATAAAATTTCACCAGAGTCTGGCTCATCAAGTCCGGCTAGTAAAGATAATAAGGTTGATTTACCAGCACCTGACTTTCCAATAATCGCATAAAATTTTCCGCACTCAAAGCTTTGATTCACTTCAAATAAAACATGTTCTAATTTTGTGTAACCATACGTTACATCTTTTATTTCTAATATACTCATAAGTAAATTTTCTCCTAACTCAATTTCGATAATATTTCTCTTGGCTTTTTGATCATGATCATAAGACTCGCGATTAGTACAGAAACGATAATAATACTCATCAACAAGCCATAGCTCAACAAAAAGCTTGATACTTGATTAAAAACCAAACTTATAACACATACTACAATTCCTAAAGGAATGGATATAAAGATAAGTTCTAAAACAAACTGGAAAATAATTTCAATCTTACTTTTACCTATAGACAACAAGATACCAATTTCATGGATGCGATCTCTTAGCCATAGAACTAATACCAGAGATAACACAACAAGTCCACACGCAATGATGGAAAAAGATAGAATTTGAATCATGTGCTTCATACTTTGTACAGATTCTAAAGATGATTGATAGGCATTCGTATCTTTAGATACAACATATTCACTTGATGGATATAAGGATTGAACTTGTTTAAACGTAGTTTTATCCTTAGAAAATACAGTCATCTTATTAACCAGATTTGAATTTAAAGAATGATAATCTACAAATACGGTATTCTCACTTAAATCGGAAGATAAACCTGTATATGTTTCATGTTTCTTACCTTCAAAAATACCTTTGATTGTATAAGTATGTGAATTCAAACATATTGTATCCCCTACTTTTAAATGATTCTTTTTAGCTAGATCCGAATGAATAAGAATAAAGTTTTTATCCTTAGAATCAATATTTTTTCCGGAAGTTAAAGTAAACACGCCACTACGAAATAAAACATGTTTTGAAGTGTTATTTGTTCCAACTACTGAAACCACATTCTTATATTCTTCAGGTAAAGAATCCAGTGTTACACCCTGCTTAATAGAAACGACCTTAGCATCTTCTAACTTAGAAACAAATTCATATTCATACACTGAATTTTCAAAAGATGTATGTTCAAATTCAGAACCATCTTTTTTTTGTATTACAATCGAACTATGACTTGCAGAATATAAAGACCGTTCCAATTGTGCATTGTATGAAAGTATACTCAAACATCCATAAAGACTGATCAAGATCACCATAAGTATCAAAAACAAGATACCCGTTCTTACTTTCTTTCTTGTGATATATGCATAAGCATTATGTATCAAAATAACCAACTCCTTATCCGACACTATACTAGCAATCATTTATGAAATGTGTATGAAATAAAGTCATAAATTTAAAAAAGTATATTCTTGCATAAAGCCAAATAGAAAAACCACTGGATACAGTGATCACTCTCAATTAATTCGTTTCAAAAAACACTAGTAATCCTTGGTGGGGTGAACTAGTGTCTTTTACATTTTTCTACGATAATTAATGTAAATTTTATATCTAATTTTCAATTATCCGCATAAACACTATACATTCAAGCATTTTGAAGTATAGAAAAACACTCA
>NZ_CAKVMR010000004.1 GCF_934772795.1 uncultured Holdemanella sp. | reverse complement strand
ACAACCTGCGTTATCCGTAACGCCCGTTTATAATAACATGGATAAAAATTTATTGCAAGCAAATTTTTTAAAAAAATACAAAAAAAATTAGAGGCCAATTTTTGACCTCTAAACTCTTACTTTCCAAACAATGTTTTATTGTCTACTTCCGCTTTAAATTTAGCCAAAGCTTCATCTAATGATAATGTAACACTATCCTTTTTACCACTTTGACGAATTGTTACTGTATTGTTTTCTTGTTCTCCATCACCAACTACGATTTGGTAAGTAACCTTCTGTAGCTGTGCCTCACGAACACGGTAACCTAATTTTTCGTTACGAGAATCTACTGTTGCACGCATTCCTAATGCTGTTAATGCATCACATACTTTATTTGCGTATTCAACATGTTTTTCGTGGTGTACTGGAATCACAACAAATTGACGTGGAGCTAACCATAATGGGAAGTGTCCACCAAAGTGTTCGATCAAGATACCAATGAAACGTTCAACTGATCCATAAACTACACGGTGTAACATAATTGGAGTTTTCTTAGTTCCATCTGCATCTACATATTTACATTCGAATCTTTCTGGCAAGTTCATATCCAACTGTACAGTACCACATTGCCATACACGACCTAAACTATCTTTAATATGGATATCCAATTTAGGTCCGTAGAACGCACCATCACCAGGGTTTACTTTATATTCTTTACCTGCATGAACACAAGCTTGTGCCAATGCTTTTTCTGAAGCATCCCAAATTTCTTCTGAACCAATATATCCACTATCTGGACGAGTTGATAATTCAATTTCATATGGTAATCCAAATACTGAGTAAATACGATCTACCAATTGTAGTACTTTTTTAACTTCTTCTTCCAATTGATCAGGAGTTACAAATAAGTGCGCATCATCTTGTGTAAATGTACGTACACGGAACAATCCATTCAATGCACCACTTGCTTCGTGACGGTGTACTTGTCCTAATTCTCCTAAACGCAATGGTAAGTCTTTATATGAGTGTAAAGTTGAGTTATATACCAACAATGCTCCTGGACAGTTCATTGGTTTGATTGCGAATTCACGATCATCAACCATTGAAGTGTACATATTGTCTTTATAGTGATCCCAGTGTCCACTCAATTCCCACAATTCTTTTGACATCATAATTGGTGTCTTGATGAATTGGTATCCTTCTTTTGTATGTTCTTGGTACCAGTATTGTTCCAAGATGTTACGTAAAATCATTCCATCTGGCAAGAAGATAGGCATACCTGGCGCAAATTCACTAATTGTAAATAAGCCCATTTCTTTACCTAATTTCTTGTGGTCACGTTTTTTAGCTTCTTCTAAAGCTTCTAAGTGAGCTTCCAATTCTTCTTTTGTATCGAAACAAATACCGTAAACACGTTGAAGCATTTTATTATTGGCATCACCTTTCCAGTAAGCACCAGAATGTTTCAACAATTTAAAGTTTTTACACATCTTAACTGTTTCAACGTGAGGTCCACGACATAAGTCCGCAAATTCACCTTGACGATAGATTGTGATATTTCCATCTTCTAATCCATTGATCAAATCCACTTTATAAGGATCATCCTTGAACATTTCTAAAGCATCTTCTTTAGAAATTTCTTCACGAACAATTCTCTTTCCGTCTTTGGCAATCTTCTTCATTTCTTTTTCGATTTTTGCCAAATCCTCTTCTTTTAATTTTACATCCCCTAAATCCATATCATAGTAGAAACCTTCAGAAATGACAGGTCCTACCCAGAATTTAGCATTTGGATATAAACGCTTAACAGCTTGAGCCATCATATGAGCACATGAGTGGTTCAACATAGATAAATGTTCATCTTCTAATACATTCACTAATTCCATTTTATTTTCCTCCATTTTTCCATATAAAAAGCGACAGCCATCAAAGGACGTCTGTCGCACGCGGTACCACCTTTGTTTATACAATTTCTGTATACACCTCTAACCTTTTAACGCAAGAATTACGGCACACTTTTTCAAGGGCAATTCAAAGGGAGTAAATACATACATTCGCAAAGTGTTTTCACCAACCACACTCTCTCTACATTTAAATAGAATGCATTCATATCCTTATCATCATTGTTGCCTAGATTATAGACCGAAATACAAGGTGTGTCAAAAGAAAAACTCAAAAAATTAATGGCAATGTCCACCACAAGAATGACTTTCGCCAGATTCATGTTTTGTACAAGTCACATCGGTTGTAAATTCTAGTTTTCCACTTAAATATTTCTTAACAACCTCATCCGCATTTCCAGTTACACCACCAAATGAATGAATTCCAAAACCAGCTAATGCATTTTTAGCACCTTGTCCAATACCACCACAAAGTACAATGTTTACATTTTGTTCTTTCAATGCATTTGAAACGCCAACATGCCCATGTCCTTCGACTGTAATCACTTCACTCTTAAGAATTTCATTATGATCTGTTTCATAGATTTTAAATTCTGTACTATACCCAAAATGCTGGAACACTTCCCCGTCTTTATAGCTTACTGCAATTCTCATACGTAATTTACCTTCTTTCTTATCTATTATACATCAAAAGTACATCACGATAAATTAAAACGCCCTTTAAATAAGGGCGTTGATTGTCTTTGGTGGAGATGAGGAGAATCGAACTCCTGTCTAAGCAAAGTCCCACGAGACAGCGTTTACAGCTTTTTCCATCTAGTTATCCAAAAGTTTCGGATGGAAACAAAAATTCTTTTGGGTTAGCTATAGTTGATTCAAGACAAGCAGCTAGCCAATGCTTATTTCTATCTTCTTTTCTTTAACACTCAGTCTGAAATAAGAAAGCGAAATTTCAGAAAGGGGCTGCGAAGCCAAACGTAGGCAATAAAATTAAGCAGCGAAAGCCATGCTTTGGTTCATACCAAATACATTAGCAAGTTTATTTTTAGCAATTAATTTAAGTTGGTTATTACACGTATCCTTCGTGGCTGTGGCTGAATCCAAACATTTACTCATCGAATGCCTGAACATCCCCAAGGAACATCAGTATAATCTATTAATACTGATTTTTCAAGGCCTTTTGAATCTCTCTTTGCGCATCCTTTGCCTTTTGAGATTCACGCTTATCATGAAGATTTTTACCTTTCGCCAAAGCTATCTCAAGCTTAGCTAGTCCTTTATAAAGATAAATTCTTACTGGCACTACCGTATATCCTTTTACACGCGCAGATTGCTCCAATTTTTGAATCTCTTGTTTATGCATTAAAAGCTTACGATCACGCGTTTCATCATGATTAAATCGGTTTCCAAATTCATAAGGAGAAATATGCATACCTTTAATGAAAGCTTCCCCTTTTTGAAAACTAATATAGCTATCCTTTAATTGAACTTTTCCTCTTCGAATACTCTTTATTTCTGTTCCCTGAAGCACTAAACCTGCTTCAAAACGATCATACAACTCATACTCATGTCTTGCCTTACGATTTTCGGCTATTGTTTTTTGATTTTGACTCATTCTAAAACCACCTCTACTCCATCACAATCTTGCATTACAGACTGGACAAACTGTTGTACCCATTCTTTTGAAAGATCATAATCCGAAGCCAAATTATGCGTTTGTGCAAGCGAATCATTGTAATCTTCAATTGGGTAAGTCTTCCATGCATTATACCCTACATCAAACCATGTAATCAATGGAATAAATTTAGTATCTGTAAAAGAAGTCTTTTTTGTATTTGGATCATAGTTCAGTGTAAAGCTTGCCATACCACCAACCATTGTTGAATCCATATCCTGTGCACTTGTATAATTTCCTAATGAATAATACACAAGTGTATCTTGTTTCTTTCCCTTAATAACTTTTGCCGGTTCAATAACGTGTGGGTGTGAACCAATCACAACCTCTGCACCAAGTTCATTTAAATAATTTGCCAAATCCTCCTGCTCTTCAGTTGGCTCTGTTTGATACTCTTCACCCCAATGCATGGAAACCAATTGTACATCACTTACTTTACTTAAAGCTTCCATATCTTTTTTCATTTGATCCTTATCAATCAAATCCACAAGCCATGGCTTATCTTCAGGCACACTAAAACCATTCAGGCCATAGGTATATCCAAGAAATCCTACTTTGATTCCATTGATTTCTTTGACTAAAGTTCGGTTTTTATCCTTTAAAGACGTATGCGAACCTGTAGTAATCACATCTGGATAATTCTTTCGAATCAAATCAATCTGTGTTAATAAGCCTTCTGCCCCTCGATCCATAGAGTGATTTGAACTTAAACTCCACCAATCAAAGCCAGCCTTATTGACGGAAGATAGAATTTCTGTAGGTCCATTAAAAGTAGGATATCCACTCAATTCATATTCTTCTCCAATACATAACGTTTCAAAGTTAATATATGCCAAATCTGCATTTTGTGTATATTTATATGTCATTTCATAATAGGAATCAAAATTATAATATCCATCTCTCTGGTATGGGTACCAATACATCGCACCATGATACAAGTTGTCACCTACGCCTACAAATGTAAATGATTTTTTATCTTCTTGTTTTTTCGTAGAAACATTCTTTACAACTTTAGTTTCTTTATTAGAATCCGGTGTAGGATGCGTTAATATAAAACCCATTAAACTAAAGTTGAATATACATAATATAATGATCCATGTCCATTTCTTTTTCATATTTTAATTTTATCAGAAAAAACTTGCATTTTCCAAAATAATTAGGTATTATTATTAAGCACTTGGGGTGTTAGCTCAGCTGGGAGAGCACCTGCCTTGCACGCAGGGGGTCATCGGTTCGATCCCGATACGCTCCACCAAGTAAAAAATACGCTGTAAGCAATATTGCTTACAGCTTTTTTTGTATTTATTCGATTTCTTCAAAAATACCAGACTTTTGATAAAGAACCCATTTACCAATGTTTACACAATGATCACAAATTCTCTCTAAATATTTACCAACTAATAATACATCTACCAATGTACCTGTATCATGTTCTTTTTTAGCTAATAAATCAACATAGACCTCTTTAGCCTTTTCATATTGCACATCCGCTTGATCATCCATTTTGATCACTTGATTCGCTACTTTTTCATCCTTTTGAATAAAGGCTTCAATCGCAAGAGTCACCATTTCCTTGGCAATCGTAAATTGTTGTTTAATACAATCATCCACGACTAAATCTTCCATATTCAAAGCACAAATAAGTTCTGAAACTTCTTTTTCCTGATCCATGATACGAGTTAAATCACGAATTGTATTTGTAGCTACAGTAATACGTCTTAAGTCTTTGGCAACCGGATGTTGAAGAAGAAGGATCTTCATACAAATTTGTTCAGCTTCTCTTCCTTGTTCACTCACTTCTTCATGCATTTGCGAAACGTCCTGAACTAAAGTTTTGTTTCCATCTAAAATAGCGTGTTTGCAAAACCACAATCCTTTTAAACAGTCTTGAGACATTTGTGTCATAGTCAGTTCTAACTGTCTTGTTTGTTTTAAAAACTTTGTAGGCAAAACCATTATCCAAACCTCCCTGTAATATAGTCTTCTGTTTTCTTTTCTTTTGGCGTTGAGAACAATGTTTCTGTATCACTATACTCAATTAAATCACCTAATAAGAAGAAGGCTGTTTTATCACTAATACGCATAGCTTGCTGCATATTGTGAGTAACAATAACGATTGTATAGTCTTTTTTCAATTCTAAAGTCAATTCTTCAATCTTACTTGTTGAAATTGGATCTAGTGCACTTGTTGGTTCATCCATCAACAAGACTTCCGGCTGCATAGCCAAGGCTCTTGCGATACATAAGCGTTGTTGTTGACCACCTGACATTCCTAAAGCTGATTTATGTAGACGATCTTTTACTTCATCCCAAATGGCAGCTTGTCTTAAACTTCTTTCAACAATTTCATCCAATTCACTTTTCTTTTTGATTCCAAAAATTCTTGGGCCATACGCAATATTGTCATAAATACTTTTTGGGAATGGATTAGGCTGTTGAAATACCATTCCCACTCTACGTCTTAATTCAATCGCATCCATATTTTTGTAGATATCCGTTCCATCTAGACAAATATCACCTGTGATTTTAGTACTTTCCACCAAGTCATTCATTCGATTCAATGTTTTTAAAAATGTTGATTTACCACATCCACTAGGACCGATGAATGCTGTAATTTCTTTTTCTTTGATATCCAAATTTATATTTTTTAAGGCATGAAAATCACCATAATATAAATTCAAATCATTCACTGTAAATTTATTATTCATACGTAACCTTTCTATTTCTCTAATCCAGCTTGTTTTTTGGAAATGTGTCTTGACCAGACATTGGCTCCAATACTAAATGCCAATACTAAAATCATCAACACAGCACTGGATAAATTAGCCAATGCTCGATCTTGTCCATTGGTTTGTAAGTTCCAGATTTGGATGGATAATGTTTCAGCTGGTCTAAGCACATTAATTGGCGATGTTGGAGATGTAAAACTAAAATTATTCCAACGCAAATCGCTTCCTGAACCAGTTGTATAAAGTAATACAGCAGCTTCACCAAATCCACGACCAGCCGCCAAGATAACTCCAGTCATAATACGAGATAGGCATGCTGGCAATAGTACATGGAATATAGTTTGCCACTTTGTTGCTCCAAGTCCCATACTTCCATGATAATAGCCTTCAGGCAAACCTTTTATCGCATCTTCTGTAGTTGTTGTAATCAAAGGTAAACTTAGAATTGATATAGACAGGGCTCCTGCCAATAAACTTTTTGATAGTCCTAATACAACTAAGAAAATCAAATATCCAAATAAACCTACAACAATACTTGGTAAAGAAGACAATGTTTCAATACAAGTTCTTAAAAAGCGTGTTACAAGACCTGGTTTTGCGTACATCGCCAAATAAATGCCGGCTAATATCCCAATTGGCACTGAAACAAGTAAAGATATGAATACTAAATAAATGGTATTGAAAACTTGATTTCCAATGCTGCCAGATCGAGTAAAGCCAAACATTTCTGGTTTAGCCCCTAACAAGCCCCCAATAATAACTTTACCGGCAAAGCCTACAAGAAGTAAAAAGAAGAATAAGGCGATACCATAGAAGACGATTGACATGAATTGATCAATCATTTTTGCTCTTTTAATTCTAGAATCCATCTCTATTCTCCTTTCGGTTTTGAAAACTTATGAATAATAGTAATAAACAATAACGAAATCAAGAACAACAATAAAGCCATTGTCCATAGGGCTGCCTTCATTTCTCCACCTTCCATCGCATTTCCCATTTGAGCTGCAATTTCTGTTGTTAATGTTTTTGAAGTAGAAAAAATACTCTTAGGCAAAGCTGTTGTTTGCCCAATAACCATCGCAACAGCTAATGCTTCTCCAAACGCTCTTGCAAGTCCTAATACAATTCCTGAAATGACTCCAGGTAATGCAGCAGGAATTACGACACGATATATCGTTTGCCAGCGTGTTGAGCCAAGTCCATATGCTGCCATTCGCGTTTCTTTTGAAACAGCTCGAATCGCATCACTGGCAACACTTGTAATAGATGGGAAAATCATAATGGATAAGACTAAACTTGCAGCTAGAATTGAGTGTCCTACCTGCAAATCAAATACTTTTTTTAAGAACGGAATCAATACCGTTAATCCAACCCATCCATAGACAACGCTAGGAATTCCGGCAAAAATTTCTACCATAGGACGATAGAATTTTTCACCAAACTTAGGTGAAATTTCTGTCATAAAAATAGATGATCCTAACGCAAATGGCGTGGCAATCAATAAGGCCAAGCCACAAACACATAGTGATCCAACAATGAAGATCAATGCACCTACATGTCCTTTGGAACTGGCATTATCCATGGGTGCAAAGTTTGCACTACCAAGAAATTCTCCTAGAGTATGATGAAATTTAAAAAATGTATCCGAACCTTTATAAATTAGAAAGGCTCCAATTAACAGAGTTACAAATATCACAAACAGACCGCCTATTGTAACGAGAATCTGCCAGAAATATTCTTTACAAAACATGCTTTTACGACTCATCAAATTCCTCCAAACTAAATGAATAACGGACATATATTTCAATGTCCGTTAAAGAACTAGTAATTAGTGATCTGTTTTTTCCATTTTACTAGAAACACCATAGCCTAATGATTCCATTTTCTTACCGAATTTTTCGCCCATGATGTAATCTAAGAATGCCTTTGTTGCTTTGTCTGGTTCTCCATTTGTATACATGTGTTCAAATGTCCAAACTTTGTAGTCACCACTGTAAGTATTTTCCAATGTTGATTCAACGCCATCAATTGCGATTGTATCCACATCTTTATTGTCTACTAAGTAAGATAATGCTACATAACCGATTGCACCTTTTGTATCTGTTACATTTTGTAACAATACACCTGAATCATCTGTTTCCATTGAAGCGTTGCTTGCTTCTTCATTTCCATCTAATGCATATTTTTGGAATGTAGCTCTTGTTCCTGATGAAGTTGGACGAGTTACTAAGACGATATCTTCATCTGGTCCACCAACCTCTTTCCAGTTTGTTGTTTTTCCTGTGAAGATGTCAATTAATTGTTGTTTTGTTAAATCTTTAACACCAACATCTTTATTTACGATTGGAGCCATTGTTACAACACAGACTTGGTGATCTACTAAATCTTTAGCTTGATCCTTGTCTAATTTTTCTTCAGCTGCAACATCAGAGTTTCCTAATGTAACTGTTTTATCAGCTACCTGTTTTAAACCTTCTCCTGAACCACCCGCATCAACTGTAATAGAAACATCTGGGTTTTCGTTTGAGAATTGTTCAGCTGCAACATCAACCAATGGTTTCAATGCACTTGAACCTGCTGCTGTAATTGTTCCACTTAAACTTTCACTTTTTGACTCACTGTCATTTGATGCAGTACTACCTGAACTACATCCTACCATAGCTGCAGATAATCCTACGACCATCGCACCTTTTAAAAACTTATTCATATTTTCCTTGTCCTCTTTTCTTTTGACACACATATCATAATGCATGTTTGTTAAACAAAAAGAATGGTTCTGTTAAGGTTTTGTTAAATGATTTGTTTCGGTTTTGAGCACACTTGAATTCATTTTATGAACAAATTTGTTGAAATTAAATGTAAATAAATGTATAATCATGAAACATATAGAAGGGAAAGGTGGAAATGTTTTCACCGAGGTAACGAAATGACACGTGTATATAACTTTAGTGCCGGTCCCGCATGCTTACCAGAATGGGTCTTAACCAAAGCTGCGAACGAAATGTTAGATGCTCATAATAGTGGAATGAGCGTTATGGAGATGTCCCACCGTTCCAGTGAATTCCAGGATATTATAGATACTTGTAAAGCAAGATTAAAAAGATTGATGAACATCCCTGATGAATATGAAATTTTATTCTTACAAGGAGGTGCTTCTTTACAATTCACTATGATTCCTTTAAATCTAGAAAAACATAACGTAGATTTGATCAATACCGGTCAATGGACAAAGAAAGCTTTAAAAGAACATGAAAAATTGGGAAAGGTAAATGTTGTCGCATCCAGTGCAGAGGATAACTTTACTTATATTCCAAAAATCAAACAAGAAGATTTAAGTGAAGATTCTGATTATGTATATATTTGCGAGAACAACACAATCTATGGAACTAAATATAAAGAGCTTCCTCCACATGAAGGAAAGTTATTAGTTGCAGATTTATCAAGTTGTATTTTAAGTGAAAGAACAGATGTTTCTAAATACGATTTAATTTTTGCCGGTGCCCAAAAGAATATGGGGCCTGCTGGTTTAACTGTCGTTATTATTAAAAAAGATTTGATTGGTTTGGCTGATGAAAAAACACCAAGCATGTTAAATTACAAGACATATGCGGACAATGATTCTATGTTTAATACGCCTCCTACTTATGCCATCTATATTTGTGGTTTGGTGCTTGAATGGTTAGAAACACAAATTGGTGGATTGGAAAATATGGAAAAGATCAATCGTCAAAAAGCTAAATTACTATATGACTATATCGATGCTTCTAAACTATATTCAAATCCTGTAACAAAGGAAGATCGTTCTTATACAAATGTTCCTTTTGTGACGGGTGACAAAGATTTAGACGCTAAATTTGTTAAGGAAGCAAAAGAAGCAGGAATTGTGAATATTAAAGGTCATAGAACGGTTGGTGGTATGCGTGCAAGTATTTATAATGCCATGCCACTTGAAGGTGTAGAAGCCTTAATTGCATTTATGAAGAAATTTGAAGAGGAGAATTATAATGCCTAAAATAAAACTCTATAACAATATTGCACAAATTGGTTTAGATCAATTTACGCCAGATTATGAAGTAAACGAAAACCTTGAAGATGAAGATGAAGATGCCATTCTAGTTCGTAGTGCCAATCTTCATGAGATTGATTATGGCGAAAACTTAAAAGCCATCGCTCGTGCAGGTGCTGGCGTCAACAACATTGATATTGATACTTGTACTAAAAAAGGGATTGCCGTATTCAATACTCCAGGCGCAAATAGTAATGCCGTAAAAGAACTTGTATTTGCGGGTATGTTACTAGCAAGTCGTGATATTTATCATGGTATTGAATGGATTCAAACGCAAAAAGAAAATGAGAACATCGTAAAAGATGTAGAAAAACAAAAAAAGAAATATGCTGGACATGAATTAACCGGTAAATCATTAGGAGTCATTGGTTGTGGTGCCATTGGTATCCAAGTTGCCAATCTAGCCTTACGCTTTGGTATGAAAGTTTATGGATATGATCCATACATGTCAGTTGATGCTGCATGGAACTTATCTCGTTATGTAAATCATGTCACAAATATTGATGATTTATATCGTCAATGTGATTTCATTACGATTCATGTGCCTTTAAATGATGCTACTAAAAATTTCATCAATAAAGATAGTTTTGACAAGATGAAAGATGGCGTCAAATTACTAAACTTTGCCCGTGGCGGCCTAGTAGATGAGGATGCACTATTAGATGCATTGGATGCAAATAAAGTAGCTGCCTATGTAACTGATTTTCCTAGTTTAAAAGTCATTCAAAATGATAAAGTTATCGCCATCCCTCATTTAGGTGCTTCAACCGAAGAAAGTGAAGAAAACTGTGCTGTAAAAGCTGCACAAGAATTGATGGATTATTTAGCTTATGGAAATATTTCAAATTCTGTCAATTTACCAAATGCGAAGATGGATATGAATTCTCCTTTTAGAATTACTTGTATTCATGAAAATAAGCCTAAAATGATTTCTCAAATCACAGATATTTTAAAGGATGCCAATATCGAAAACTTGATGAATAAATCAAAGAAAGATATTGCGTACACAATTATTGATTTAGATTCAGAAGTCGATACAACACCAATCGAAAAAATCAATGGTATAATTAGAGTATCTACTTATAAGAAATAGGATGGTACTATGATTGATGCACATACACATTTAGAAAATGGTGATTTAAGCACTGAATATGTTCATAAGTTTATTGATGCTGCCAAAGAAAAAGGAATTACTCAACTTCAAATATTAGATCACACACATAGATTCTTTGAATTTAAAGACTGTTATAAAAGAGTTTGTGAAGTATCTAAATTACAAGAAGAGTGGTTTCTAAAGAAACAAAAAAACTCCATAGATGATTATTTGAAATTAATTGAAGCATTAAAAAAAGAAACTTTTGACATAGATGTGCGTTTTGGTCTTGAAGTTTGTTATACGCCTGAAACAGAAAGTCTATTATCCTCCATCCTTAAAAACTACCATTTCGACTTTCTAGTAGGCAGTGTGCACTCTGTAAATGGCTATCTATATGACATGGATGCCTTTTCTAAAAAATTACTTTGGAACAAAAATGATCCTTCTGATATTTATAAATCCTATTATGACTCTATTGAAAAACTGATCCAATCCAATCTCTTTGATCAAGTGGGTCATCCAGATGTGATCAAATTGTATTCGATTGATCCAGGCTACGATTTACATCCTACCTACCATCATATCGCTCGTCTGGCAAAAGAATACAACATTAAAATGGAAGACAACACGAAAGCTCATTATTCATATCATCATCCTGATATTGGCTTAAATGCTGATTTTAGAAATATTCTAAAAGAAAATAATGTACAAATTGTTACTGCAAGTGATGCTCATTATCCAAGTGATGTAGGACGATGCTTTGAACTATTAGATCCTAGATAAGCCTAGGATCTTTTTTATGCAAAGAAAAAGACAGAAGTTAATCTGTCTGCGTCTCTTTATTCACTAAAAATACACTTAAACTTACTAGTAACAATGCAATTAAACTTGATAGTTGGAATGCCTGATTCGATTCATGTAAAACAACACTTGATAAAATCACACCGATGATAGGTGTTACACACATATAAACACCAATCTTGCTGACAGGATTTACAGATAATAATAATCCCCAAATCGTATAAGCAATAGCGGACACAAGGGCTAGATGAATCAATACAAGAAGGCCTAGATTAAATCCAAATGTAATGTGTCCTCCCATTAAACAACCTATTACAGCTAATAAAATACCTCCTAAAGAGAATTGATATCCACTTAGTAATACGGCGTTTTGATTTTGTGTAAACTTCTTAATAAAAGCAGCGGATATAGATCCGCATAATTGTGACATCAACACAAATCCTTCACCTATAAATGAAAACCTAGCACTAGCTCCACTAATATTCATAAACAGAATACCCAAGAATCCGATAAAACAGCCTAAAGCTTTTCGTACTGTTATTTTTTCATAATGAAATATTAAACTAGCTACTAATAAAGATATAAAAGCGCTAGTTCCTGAAATAATTGAACCATTTACGCCTGATGTATGTGAAAGTCCAATATAATAGAAAAAATATTGTCCAGCCGTTTGAAAGAGAGCTAGTGTACATATACCTTGAATATTTTCTTTTTTTGCCACTAATACTTTTTTCTGTAAGAAAGAACCAAATAGTATGACTAAAAGACCTGCTAGTGTAAAGCGAATGCCCGCAAACATCAATATACTTGGTACGCCTTCAATGTTGAATAATTTATATCCCCATTTAATAAAGGGTGCAGCACTTCCCCATAGTGTACAACATAACATGGCTAGTAAAAACACATGCAATGGCTTTTTAAAAAATTCCCTGTTCTCCATATCCAATAAAAACTTATCCTTCCTTTTTTTCCTCTAATTCCATCCAACGATTGGTTAAATTTTCAAGTTCTTCTTCTTTTTGTGTTCTTAAATCACTTAATTCTTTTAATTTCGCAAAATCACTTTGACACTCATTCATCTGATGGTCTAAATCTTCCATTTCCGTTTCTAATAATTCCATTTTTTCTGGCAATTGTTCTAGCTCTTTTTTCTCCATATAGGATAATAAAGATCTTTTCTTCTTTTCAATCGGCTTTTGAACAACAACTTTCTTATTCTCATCTTTTGATTTCACTAAATAATCACTATATCCACCACTATATTGTTTAAATGTTCCATCTTCTTGATGGACAAATACTTTATCCACAACACGATCCAAGAAATATCGGTCGTGACTTACGGTGATTATAGCTCCTTGAAAATTGTCTAGATAATCTTCTAAGACATCCAATGTTAAAATATCCAAATCATTGGTTGGCTCATCCAATAAAAGGATATTGGGTTCCTGCATCAAAACTCTTAATAGATAGAGTCTTCTTCTTTCTCCACCGGAAAGTCTTGATAGTGTAGTATAGTGCATATTTCTTGGAAATAAAAACCTTTCAAGCATTTGTGCTGCACTCAGTGTCATCCGATCATATTCAATAACCTTAGAAACTTCTTCAATATAATCAATAACACGCATATTTAAATCTACACCTTGATCTGCTTGTCTAAAGTATCCAATTTTAACTGTAGATCCATATTCGATTGTTCCGTAGGTTGGCTGTTTTAATCCTGCAATAACATCGAGTAATGTAGATTTTCCACAACCATTCTCACCTATGATTCCAATACGGTCTTGGCGTAATAATACATAATTAAAATCATGGAATAATACTTTTTCAGGATATGTGAAACCTAAATTTGTACATTCAATTGTTTTGTTTCCTAAACGCTGCATAGCAGCATTGATTTTCAAAGACTCTTCTTGTTGTTTAAAACGTTTCTGACGCAATTCTTCAAATCTTTGAAGTCGACTATTCGATTTTGTACCACGCGCCTGTACGCCCGCTCTAACCCACTCTAATTCCTTTTTATATAGGTTCTTGTGTTTTTGTGCAGCCACCTTTTCTTGTTCGATACGCGTCTCTTTATTTTCTAAATACACTTCATAATTCCCATTATGAATATATAGATCACCTTGGTCTAATTCAATCATTTTTGTGCAGACACGATCTAAAAAATAACGATCATGTGTAACCATAAAAATTGCACTTTTAGAACGAATTAAATAGTTTTCCAGCCATTCGACCATATCATTATCCAAATGGTTTGTCGGTTCATCCAAAAGCAACAAATCACAACTAGTACATAGTGCTAACGCTAGTGCAACTCTTTTTCTTTGACCACCTGACATATTTGACATCGCACTTTGATAATCTGTAATACCAAGTTTCGTTAGAATCGATTTTAATTCAAACTCTGCTACAGGATGTTCATTTTTAGAATTAACCAATTGAATTTCATCCCATACACAATCCGTTTTAAATTCTGGATTTTGAGGTAAATAATGAATCTTAATTCCATTCTTCTTAATAATGGTTCCTGAATCATAATTTTCAATTCCTGCAAGAATCTTTAACAATGTACTTTTCCCTGTACCATTGACTCCAATCAACGCAATTTTATCTGTATCTTCGATTGTAAAACTTGCATCTTTTAAAATGCATTTTTCATTTATATTCTTTTTTAAACTTTCTGTTGAAATTAACATAACATCACCTTGTGTTATATTATATAATAAATTTCGAGGTGACACGTATGAAACTTATAAAAAACATTCAAATCTATGCACCAGAAAATCTAGGTGTAAAAGATGTATTAATTTCAGATTCTAAAATCGAAAAAATTGATGAACATATCGAATATACTTACCCAATCGAAACAATTGATGGTACGGGATGTGTTTTAATACCAGGACTAATTGACCGACATGTTCATATTACTGGTGGTGGTGGTGAAGCTGGATTTATTTCTAGAGCTAGACCGATTGAAGTGAAAGAAATATTGGATGCAGGAATCACAACTGTTGTTGGACTATTAGGAACGGATGGTTATACGAGAAGTACAAAAGAATTATTTGCGAAAGCTAAAGAATTAACACAGAAAGGTGTACATACTTATATCCTAACAGGTAGCTATGCATATCCAAGTAATACACTAACAAATTCTATGGAAGATGATATTGTGTTTATTGATAGTATTCTTGGAGTGAAACTAGCTTTAAGTGATCATAGATCGAGTCATATAACTGAAGAAGAACTTACAAGATTAGCTTCTAGAATTCGTACAGCTAGCTTAATTGCAGGAAAACAAGCTAACTTAACAATTCATATGGGTGATGAAAAACAAGCCTTAGATCTAGTTTTTAACGTCTTAGAAAAAGCAGATATTCCTGTTTCGTTATTCCAGCCTACGCATTGTTCAAGAAATACTCATTTATTTGAACAAGCCATTCAATTTACAGAAATGGGCGGTACAATTGACATCACGTGTGACGGAAATGGTAAAACATTAAATTATATCCGACAAATCAAAAATACAGAAAAAGTAACCATTTCAAGTGATGCTCAAGGATCTTGGTCTACATACAATGAAGATGGATCTGTTAAAGAGATTGGTATTACACCAATTTCCAACTTAAAGAATGAATTTATTTATCTTAAAAATGAACTTGGGTATGAAAAAGCTTTACCATTCTTCACAAAGAATGTTGCGAATGTATTAGGATTCAAATCTATTGGACAAATCAAAGAAGGATTTGATTGTGATCTTGTCATTTGGAAAGAGGATAAAATTCAAAAAGTCATCACAAAAAAATAGGCACTGATTCAAAAATCAGTGCCTTTATTCATTAAATGAATTACTTAACGAATTGTACAATTGCCATTGGAGCTGCATCTCCACGACGGATACGTGTTTTAACTACACGAGTGTATCCACCATTACGATCTGCATATGCTGGTCCAATTTCATTGAATAATTTTTGAAGAGCTGTTGTTCCCTCTTCATCTACTTCTACATTACGAACATAAGCTGCTGCTTGTCTACGTGCATGTAAATCTCCACGTTTTGCTAATGTAACTAATGAGTCCATTACAGCGCTTAATTCTTTTGCTTTCATTTCTGTTGTTTCGATTTGTCCGTTTTCAATCAAAGATGTTGCCATGTTACGCAACAATGCTTTACGATGATCGGCTTTACGTCCCAATTTACGATTCCACATGGTATTTCCTCCTATCCGTTATTTTGTTTAAAAGACAATCCTAATTCTTTAATTTTGTCTTTAACTTCTTGTAATGATTTCTTTCCTAAATTACGAACGTGAATCATTTCCTCTTCTGTTTTTTGAGTTAATTCATCCACTGTCGCAATACCAGCACGTTTTAAACAGTTATAAGAACGAACTGATAATTCTAAGTCTTCAATCATTTTGTGAGTAGTGTGTGCTACAGGTTCTTCTGAAACTTCAACTTCTTTTTCTTTCACTTCAAGACTAGCTTCATCAACTGATGCTAAAATTGATAAGTGATCACGTAAGATTTTACCTGCCACAGCTAATGCTTCGCTTGGTTTAATTGTTTCGTCTGTAGTAATTTCTAACTCTAATGAATCATACATACTTCCATCTTCACCTTTAATTGGTGTTGATACATAGCTAACATTTTTAACTGGTGAATATAGAGAGTCTGTATAAATAATACCAAGAGGTTGTCCTTCATTTTGATACATTCTTTTATTTACATCAGAACGTACGAATCCACGGCCTAAACGAGCCTGAAGTTCCATATGCATAGAACCTCCTTCAGACAAAGTACAAATTGGTAAATCTTTGTTTAATACAATAACTCCTGTTGGACATTCGATATCACCAGCTACGACTGTTTTTGGTCCTTCCTGGTCGATACGAAGTGTATAAACTTCATTGTCATGAATATCAATATCTAAAATCAATTGTTTCAAATTTAAAATAATTGAAGCAACATCTTCTTTTACACCTTTAATACCTGTAAATTCGTGGTATACGCCGTCAATACGAATACTGAAGATCGCACCTCCAGGAATTGAAGATAATAATACACGGCGAAGTGCATTACCTAATGGTGTACCATAACGATATTCTAATGGTTCTAATAAGAATTTACCTACATTTGTTGTTTCTTCGATAGTCGAAATTGTATACTTTGTGCTCATTTGGACACCTCCTTAGTATGGTGACTATCCACGAGGTCGTTTTGGTGGACGACATCCGTTGTGTGGAATTGGTGTTACATCATTGATCATTGTAATTTCTAAACCAGCTACCTGTAATGCTCTGACAGCTGCTTCACGTCCAGGTCCAGGTCCTTTTACATCTACGGATACTGTCTTCATTCCGTGATCCATTGCTGCTTTTCCAGCTGCTTCTCCTGCTAACTGTGCTGCATATGGTGTTGATTTACGACTTCCCTTAAATCCTAATGCTCCTGCACTGCTCCATGCTACTGCATTTCCATTTTCGTCTGTGATTGTTACGATTGTATTATTGAAAGTCGAGTGAATGTGTGCACATCCTCGCGCAATATTCTTTTTAACACGTCTTTTACGTGTCTTCTGTACTTTTGCCATTCTTTACTCTCCTTCCCTACTACTTCTTCTTGTTAGCCACTGTCTTGGCTTTTCCTTTACGTGTTCTTGCGTTTGTCTTTGTTCTTTGTCCACGTACTGGCAATCCTTTTCTGTGACGCATTCCTCTGTAGCATCCAATTTCCATCAATCTCTTGATGTTTAATTGTACTTCTCTTCTTAAGTCTCCTTCGACTTTGATTGCATCGATTGTTTTACGAATTGCATTTAATTGTTCTTCAGTTAAATCTTTTACTCGAACATCTTCACTGATGCCTGCTTCTTCCAATACTTTCTTTGATGTTGTCAATCCAATACCATAGATGTATGTCAATGAAATGACAACTCGTTTATCGTTTGGAATATCTACTCCTGCTATACGAGCCATTTAGTTTCCTCCTACTTTAGTTTCCTTGTCTCTGTTTGTGTTTTGGGTTTTCACAAATTACCATCACACGTCCTTTGCGTCGAATTACTCGACACTTGTCGCAGATTGGTTTAACAGATGGTCTTACTTTCATCTTTCTTCCTCCTACGTAATGATTCACGTATTTTAATGGCCCTGCTAAAATGCGTATGTGTACATGCGGATTTTAACAGAAACGTGAATGTATAAATCGCAAGCAAAGTTGCGCTTATATATTATAAGCGCAACTTACTTGTTTTTCAAGGCTTCTTTTAATTCTGGCCAAATTTCTTCCATAGATTTTGACGCATCGATTCTAGAAACCATATTTTTTTCTTCATAATATGCAATTACTGGTTCAGTATTCTTAGCATATTCATCTAAACGAACCTTTAAGCTTTCTTCGTTGTCATCCTTACGTTGTGTTAATTCACCACCGCAAACATCACATACACCTTCAACTTTTGTTGGTTTTGAATAGATGTTGTAGATTTCTCCACAATTTTTACAAGTACGACGACCTGTAATACGACGAGTTAATTCGTCAAATGGAACATCCATATAAACAATTTTTTCAACTGCTAAATCAGTTCCATTCGTCATTTCTTCAAAAGCTTTTGCCTGAGCTAAAGTTCTTGGATATCCATCTAATAAATATCCGTTCTTTTTATCTTCCAAAGTGTTTAAGTAATCCTTAACCATTTTGTTTGTGATTTCATCAGGTACTAACAAACCTTTTTCAGAATATGCTTTTGCTTGTAGACCTAATTCAGTTCCACCAGCTATATTTGCACGGAAAATATCTCCTGTAGAAATATGATTCAAATTGAATTCTTCTTTGATCTTAGTAGAGAATGTACCCTTACCAGAACCAGGAGCTCCCATAATAAATATATTCATATCTATTCTCCTGAAGATCTTAGTCTTCGTAATATTTCTTGTAAGATTTTTGAGTAATCAATCCTTGTACTTGACGTACTGTTTCAATAGCAACACCAACAACGATAATCATTCCTGTACCACCCAAAGCCATTGAGCTTGGAAGATCAGGCCAAATTAATGGCATGACATGTGGCATAACAGCAATAAATGCTAGAGCAACAGATCCTAATACTGTAATTCTTGATAAAACTCGGTTAATATAATCTTTTGTTTCCGAACCTGGGCGAACACTAGGAATATAAGATCCGGATTTACCTAAGTTTTCAGCAACCTTTTCTGGATTGATTTGCATCTTCGTATAGAAGAATGTAAAGAACAAAATCAATAATACATAAATAACAAGTGAATACCAAGTTTGCAATCCTAACCATTTTTGCATTTCTTTAATGAAATCATTTGATGGGAAGAATGAAGCAATTTGAATTGGTGCCATCATCAATGAACTAGCAAAGATGACAGGAATAACACTTGCTGAATTGACTTTCAATGGCAAGTAGTTCGCTTCACTCGGTTTACTCAATGAAATTGAACTTGATGTATATTGAATTGGAATTCTTCTTTCCGCTGTATTGATCAACGTAACAAAGATAATAATTAATAAGTATATTAATATATACGCAGCAAATAACCAAGCTCCATAGGTAGGTGCAGACTCCCCTGAAATCAAGCTTGACCATGCACTAGAGAATTGTTGAGGCATACGCCCTACAATACCAGCCATAATTACCATGGAAATACCATTTCCAATGCCTTTCATGGAAATTTGGTCTCCAATCCACACTAAAAACATGCTTCCTGCTGCAAATATTGTTGCAATATATAAAATCTTACTGATTGTAACACCGCCGACAATCAAACCTGTATATGCTTTTGAAAAACCATATACTAATGAGAATGATTGCACAAAGGCAAACACGACCGCAAGATATCTTGTATACTTGTCTAATGTTTTACGACCATTAGCTCCTGCTTTACTCAATTCTGTTAAATGTGGAATAACATCCATACTTAATAACTGAATAATGATAGAAGCTGTAATATATGGAGTAACACCTAAAGCGAAGACAGAGAACTGTTCTAGTCCTCCACCTCCTAATAGATTTAACATCGCGAACAATGAGTTTTCTCCTAGACCATTAACTAAATCTGCTGTGTTTACATCAGGTACAGTAATGGCTGATCCCAAACGATAGACAAGAAAGGCAAATAGGGTGAATAGAATCCTATTGCGGATATCCTTATTCGTCCACATTGCCTTTATCTTGCCTGCCATATTATAGAACCTCTACTTTTCCGCCTGCTTTTTCAATTGCTTCTTTAGCTGACTTAGAGAATTTAACTGCTTCAACAGTTAATTTTTTAGTTAACTCACCGTTACCTAAAACTTTAAGTCCAGAAAGTTCTTTATTGATAATACCAGCTTCAATTAAAGCTGCTGCATTAACAGTTGCTCCATCTTCGAAACGATTTAATGTTTCAACGTTAACGATAGCATATTCTTTACGGTTGAAGTTAGTGAATCCACGTTTTGGTAAACGTCTTGCTAATGGTGTTTGACCACCTTCAAAACCTAAGCGAACTCCTCCACCTGATCTTGATTTTTGACCTTTTTGTCCACGACCGCTAGTTTTTCCGTTTCCGCTTCCAGGTCCACGACCTACACGGTTACGTTCTGTGCGAGTTTCGGCTAAATTCATTGTATGTAATTTCATCTGATTTACCTCCTATTACCCGCGAATTTCTTCTGGCTTCTTACCACGAAGCGCAGCAACGCTTTCTACAGTTCTTAAGTTCTGTAATGCATCAACTGTTGCACGAACAACGTTGATTTTTGTACGTGATCCTAAACATTTAGTTAAGATATCAGAGATACCTGCAAGTTCAAGGATTGCACGAGTTGCACCACCAGCGATAACACCAGTACCTTCGATAGCTGGACGCATGTAAACAGATCCTGCACCATATCTACCAGTGATTTCGTGAGGGATTGTAGTACCAATTACTGGTACTGTGAAGATGTTTTTCTTAGCATCTTCAACGGCTTTTTTGATTGCATCAGGAACTTCGTTAGCTTTTCCTGTACCAATACCTACACGGCCTTTACGATCTCCAACTACAACTAATGCAGCAAAACGGAAACGACGTCCACCTTTAACTACTTTAGTTACACGGTTGATTGAGATTACTTGTTCTTCAAATTCTTTTTGGTCTCTTTTTGGTTTTCTATCCATTGCCATTGTGCGACCTCCTAAAATTCCAAGCCAGCTTCACGAGCTGCTTCTGCTAAAGCTTGTACACGACCAGCATAAACATATCCACCACGGTCAAATACAACCTCTTTAATATTCTTTTCTAGTGCGCGCTTAGCAATTTCAGTTCCTACCAAACGAGCTGCTTCCACGTTTCCACCATTTTCTAATTTCATGTCAACACTTGAAGCACTGACCAATGTGTTTTGGTTAACATCATCAATGATTTGAACATGGATGTGTGCGTTACTTCTGAATACGCATAAACGTGGGCATTCTGGAGTTCCGCTAATTTTTGTACGTACACGTTTGTGACGACGTACACGAGTTTCATTACGTGATACTTTAGTAAACATTTTTGATCTCCTTTCCCACTACTATTTCTTACCTGCTGTTTTACCTTCCTTACGACGGATGTTTTCACCAACATAGCGAATACCTTTTCCTTTGTAAGGTTCTGGTTTACGAACAGCACGAACATTTGCTGCAAATTCTCCAACTTCTTGTTTATCGATACCTGCAACTTTGATAGTTGTAGCAGTTGGACAAGTTACTTCTAAGCCTTCTTTAACTGGCATCTCAACTTGGTGAGAATATCCAACGTTCATAGTTAATACGTTTCCTTTCATTGCTGTACGGAATCCGATACCAACTAATTCTAAGTCTTTAGTGAATCCTTCAGATACACCAACTACCATGTTGTGTAACAATGCACGAGTTGTTCCGTGTAATTGTTTTGTGTGTTTTTCGTCATTTGGACGTTTTACAGTGACAACATTTTCTTCTACGTGGATTTCCATCAAAGAAGAGAATGTACGTGTTAAAGAACCCTTAGGTCCTTTAACAGTCACCTCATTCCCAGCAGCTACTTCAACAGTAACTCCTGCAGGAACGGTAATCAGTTTATTCCCGATACGTGACATTACGTTTTATCCTCCTATATATTTATTACCAAACGTAAGCAATAACTTCTCCACCTAAGTGGTTCTTTCTTGCTTCTTTGTCAGTCATCATTCCATTGCTTGTAGAAATGATTGCAATACCTAATCCGTTTAATACGCTAGGTAAGTTTTCAACTTTAGCGTAAACACGAAGACCAGGTTTAGAAATACGACGTAAACCGCTAATAACTTTTTCATTGTTAGGTCCGTATTTCAATTCAATGTTCAAAGTTTTCTTAACATCGCCTTCAACGTTGAAGTCTACGATGAAACCTTCGTTTTTCAAAATTTGAGCAATTGCTTTCTTTTCATTGCTCGCTGGCATACTGACAGAGGCATGCTTTTGTTGCAAAGCATTGCGGATTCTAGTCAGCATATCCGCAATAGGATCAGTCATAATCATATGCAATATACCTCCTTACCAACTAGCCTTTTTAACTCCAGGAATTTGACCTTTGTAAGCCAATTCACGGAAGCAAATACGACATAATTTGTATTTTCTTAATACAGAGTGTGGACGACCACAACGTTCACAACGAGTGTACTCACGAACTTTAAATTTTTGAGGACGCTGTTGTTTGTTAATCATTGATTTCTTTGCCATTTAAAAGCTCCTCCTACTTTTTGAAAGGCATACCCATTTGAGTTAATAATGCCTTTGCTTCTTCGTTTGTTTTCGCTGATGTAACGATTACGATGTCCATACCACGAGTACGGTCTACTTTATCGAAATCAATTTCAGGGAAAATGATTTGTTCTTTAATACCTAATGTATAGTTTCCACGACCATCGAAGCTAGTATCGCTAACTCCACGGAAGTCACGTACACGAGGTAATGAAATGTTGAATAACTTATCTAAGAATTCATACATTTTTTCTTTACGTAAAGTAACTTTACATCCAATTGGCATACCTTCACGCAATTTGAAGTTCGCAATTGATTTTTTAGCTTTTGTTACAACTGGAGCTTGACCAGTGATAGCTGTCAATTCTTCAACAGCTTCGTCTAATAATTTAGCATTAGTGATAGCATCACCTACACCAATATTAATAACTACTTTTTCAACGTGAGGTACTTCCATGACAGATTTGTATTCGAAATCTTTCATCATTTGAGGGACAACTACGTTTTTATATTTTTCTTGTAAACGATTCATCTTCTACCCTCCTACTTCACTTCGTTACCGCTCTTTTTGAAGACGCGTGTTTTTACATTTTTACCATCTACAACTTCAACTTTTGTTGTAATACGGCTAGCAACTTTTGCTTTTTCATCATAAAGCATTACATTTGAAACGTGAATTTTAGCTTCTTTTTCAACGATTCCACCTTCTGGATTTGCTTGAGTTGGTTTCAAGTGTTTTTTAACCATGTTAACACCTTCAACGATAACTCTGTCTTCCTTAGGGAATACAGCTTTTACTTCACCGATTGTGCCTTTGTAAGCACCTGTAATAACTTTTACTTTATCACCTTTTTTAATTCTCACTTAGACACACCTCCTATAATACTTCTGGCGCAAGAGATACGATCTTCATGAAGTCTTTGTCACGTAATTCACGAGCAACTGGACCGAAGATACGAGTTCCCTTTGGCGTCTTGTCATCTTTAATGATTACACATGCGTTATCATCAAATTTGATGTAAGTTCCGTTTTCACGACGAACACCACGACGTGTACGTACGATTACGGCTTTAACTACATCACCTTTTTTTACGGATCCACCAGGAGTAGCCTGTTTAACAGCACATACAACGACATCACCGATGTTTGCAAATTTTCTTACGCTACCACCTAAACAACGGATAACTAAAACTTCTTTAGCTCCAGTGTTGTCAGCAACGCGCATACGACTTTCGTTTTGAATCATTGCTTTCTCCTCCTAGTATTAACCACGAGCCTTTTCAACGATTTCAACTAAACGGAAACGTTTTGTAGCAGATAATGGACGAGTTTCCATGATTACTACTTTATCTCCGATACGTGCTTCGTTGTTTTCATCGTGAGCTTTAAATTTCTTAGAATATTTAACACGTTTACCATATAATGGGTGTGTTTTTTTAGTTTCTACCATAACTGTGATAGTTTTGTCCATTTTATCAGACACAACTGTACCACGGTATACTTTACGAGCGTTTCTTTCCATAGATACGTCCTCCCTACTCTTGGCCAGCGTTTTCACGCTCTGTCAATACAGTTTTAATACGAGCAATTGTTTTCTTAACAGTTTTTAAACGTGCTGTATTTTCTAACTGTCCTGTGGCTTGCTGGAAACGAAGGTTAAAAAGTTCATCTTTAAGCGTATCGATTTCCTGAAGAAGCTCTTCATTTGTTTTTTCGCGGATTTCTTTAGCTAACATTACTTCACTTCTCCTTTTCTAGCAAAACGAGTCTTAACTGGTAATTTGTGAGCAGCAAGACGTAAAGCTTCACGAGCTACTTCTTCACTTACTCCACCAACTTCGAACATTACACGTCCTGGTTGAACTACTGCTACCCATCCTTCAGGAGCACCTTTACCAGAACCCATACGAACCTCTAGAGGTTTTTTAGTACGTGCCATGTGAGGGAAAATACGAATCCAAACATTTCCTCCACGTTTCATATAACGTGTCATAGCAATACGGGCTGCTTCAATTTGACGGTTACTTACATAGTTTCCTGATTCAGCAACCAATCCATATTCACCAAAGTCAATTGTACGACCTGCTTTTGAACGACCTTCGTAGCTCAAACGGTGAGGACGACGATACTTTGTACGTTTAGGCATTAACATTATTCGTTACCTCCTTTTTCTGCAGGTGCTGCAGCTTTTGCAGCATCTTTAGGGGCACGGTTTGAACGAGCATCTGGACGACGACGTCCTTTTCCTTTACGCATTGGGCGTTGTTTTGGAGCTTCTGGTTCTTTAACCATTTCACCAGGTAATACTTCACCACGGCAGATCCAAACTTTTACACCTAAACGACCATATTGAGTCGCTGCTTCTTCCCAAGCATAGTCAATATCACTACGAAGTGTATGTAAAGGAACAACTCCTTCTGAATATCCTTCAGTACGTGCCATATCAGCTCCACCAAGACGTCCAGATACAGCAGTTTTAATACCTTTTGCACCAGCACGCATAGTGTTTTGAATAGCTTTTTTCTGAGTTGCACGGAAAGATTTACGTCCTTCCAATTCGTTTGCAATCCAACGAGCTACTAAACGAGCATCTAAGTTAGGATTAGCAACTTCTACAACGTTAATTTGTACGTTCTTTGCAGAAGCGATTTTTGAAACTTGTTTTTTCAATCCTTCGATTGATTTACCATCTTGACCGATTACTACACCAGGGTGAGCAGTACGGATGATAACTGTCATACGACCCTTAGTACGTTCGATTTCGATACGAGAGATTTGAGGGTCTGCCTTACGTTTGTCGACAGCTTCGTTTGATAATTTAGCGTAGTATGCTTCAACCAATTCACGAATCTTAACATCTTCCATTAATAATGTTCCGAATTCTTTATCGTCAGCGTACCATCTTGATTGCCAGTCACGAATGACTCCGACACGCATTCCAATTGGACTTACTTTCTGTCCCATAGCTTACCTCCTACTCTTTTTCAGCCACTACAACTGTAATGTGGCTTGTACGTTTGTGAATAGCACTCGCACTACCTTTTGCACGAGGCATGAAGCGTTTCAAAGTAATTCCTTCGTCAGCCCAGCAAGCCTTCACATATAACTTGCTTTCATCTAAATCGTTATTGTTAACTGCGTTAGCAACAGCTGAGTGTAATACTTTACCAACAAGGTATCCACCTTTGTTAGGTAAGAATTTTAAAATAGCAGCTGCTTCTTCTACGTCTTTTCCACGGATCAAGTCTAAGACTAGTCTTGCTTTACGAGGTTGAATACGTAGAGTTTTTGCGGTAGCTTTTACTTCCATTTCTTCTCCTCCTACTATCTAGATTTCTTATCATCTGATCCATGACCAGTGTATTTACGTGTTGGAACGAATTCACCTAATTTGTGTCCAACCATGTCTTCTGTTACATAAACAGGAACATGTTCCTTACCGTTATAAACGGCAAATGTGTGTTCAACAAATTGAGGGAAGATTGTAGAACGACGGCTCCAAGTTTTAATGACTTCTTTTTTTTCGGCTTCGTTTAATGCAACAACCTTTTTCATCAAATGGTCATCACAGAAAGGTCCTTTTTTCAAACTACGACTCATTGTATCTTACCTCCTTGCCTACTTACCATTACGACGACGTACAATTAATTTTGTACTAGCCTTTTTGTTACGACGAGTTTTAACACCCAATGCTTTTTTACCCCAAGGAGTCATTGGTGATTTACGTCCGATAGGAGTACGTCCTTCACCACCACCATGAGGGTGATCATTAGGGTTCATTACAGAACCACGAACAGTTGGGCGAATACCTCTCCAACGGTTACGTCCTGCTTTACCATAGTTAACTAAGCTGTAATCTTCATTACCAACTGTACCTACAGTAGCACGGCAGTTAGCCAATACTTTACGAACTTCACCAGAAGCTAAACGTAAAGTTACATATTTTTCTTCAATACCTAAGATCTGAGCTGAACATCCAGCACTACGAGCCATCTGTCCACCTTTACCAGGTTTCAATTCAACGTTGTGAATGAATGTACCTTCAGGCATGTTTCTCATTTCGCAGCAGTTACCAATTTTAATATCTGTTTCTGCTCCTGATACAACTGTCATACCAACCTTCAAATCTTTTGGAGCGATGATATAACGTTTTTCACCATCAGCATAGTTTAACAATGCAATGTTTGCTGAACGGTTTGGATCGTATTCGATTGTAGCAACACGTGCAGGCACGTTGTCTTTGTTACGTTTAAAATCGATGATACGGTAAGTTCTTTTGTGACCAGAACCTTGGTGACGTGTAGTAATACGTCCTGTGTTGTTTCTTCCACCTTTAGATTTCAATGGAGCTAACAAGCTTTTTTCTGGTTTAGATGTTGTGATTTCATCTTTAGCCAAAGTTGTCATTCCACGACGTCCAGGTGTCATTGGTTTATACTTCTTAATTGGCATAAACTTAATTTTCCTCCTTATCGCAATATTTATTCAGGAAATAGCGTCTTCTCCCTGATTATTCTTCAGAACCGAACAATTCGATTGTTTGTCCTTCTTTAATTTTTACAATAGCTTTGTGTACAGCGCTTGTTTTTCCAACATAACGACCTACACGTTTTGTTTTTGGTTTGCAGTTCATTGTATTTACTTTTACAACTTCTACATTGAATGCAGCTTCAACAGCCTTAGCAATTTCGATTTTGCTAACACCCTTAATTACTTCAAAAGTTACTTTGTTATCTTCAGCCATCATCTTCATAGTTGCTTCAGTGATGATTGGGCGGATAATTACGTCTCTGTAATCTTTCATTATGCCAATGCCTCCTCAACTTGTTTTACGGCAGCGCTTGTCATAACAACTTTGTTTGCATTTACTAAATCGTAAGTGTTGATTGCAGAAGCAGACATTACTGTAGCTCCAGCAATATTACGTGCTGATAAGTAAACGTTTGTTGCATCTTCGCTATCTGCAACAACAAACAATGTTTTCTTAGGCGCTTGGATAGCTTCAATAATTGAAACAAATGTTTTTGTTTTTGGTTCAGCAATTTCAAATTTATCCAAAACGCTGAATGCTGTTTCTTGAACTTTTTCGCTTAATGCAGATTTAACTGCTAAACGGCGAACTTTTTTGTTAATGCGGTATGCATAGTTACGTGGAGTAGCTCCGAATACAGTTCCACCACCTCTAAATTGAGTAGCACGGATAGAACCTTGACGAGCACGTCCTGTACCTTTTTGACGGTAAGGCTTGCGTCCACCACCAGAAACTTCGCTACGACCCTTAGTGTCAGCAGTTCCTTGACGACGGCTTGCCATTTGCATTACTAATGCATCATACATAGCCTGTTGGTGTGGTTCAATTCCGAAAACAGCGTCGTTCAATTCGATTGAACCAACAACTGCACCAGCTTGGTTAATTACGTCGATAGTAGCCATTATTGAACCTCCTTATTTGCAGTATAGTCAACTAAAGTAACAGGTTCTTTATCTCCCTTGCTAGTTTTAGCAGTACGTACCATTACGCAACCTTTTCTAGGTCCAGGAACGTTACCTTTAATTAACATATAGTTGTTTTCTGTATCAACTTTAATAACTGTCAAGTTTTGGTTTGTAGTAGTATATCCACCTTCTTGACCAGCCATGATAGTACCCTTCATGATACGTCCTTGACGTGAAGTAATACCGTTTGTAGCTAATGAACCGATGTGACGAATGTTCTTAGATCCACCGTGAGTCTTTGGACCTTGGTGAGCATTGTTACGAACGATTGTACCATTGTAACCTTTACCTTTGCTTGTACCGATTACATCTACTGTTTCTCCTGCAGCAAAGATATCAACGTTAACTAAATCTCCAACGTTTACATCCATGTCACAGTCGCGCACTTCCTTAATGAAACGCTTTGGACTTGTATTTGCTTTTTTACAGTGTCCGATGTTTGCTTTAGTTGTGCGTTTTTCTTTGATTTCTTCAAATCCTAATTGAACTGCGTTGTAACCATCTGTTTCAACTGTTTTCTTTTGTAAAACAACGTTTGGTGTTACTTCAACTACAGTTACTGGAATCAATACACCATCTTCAGTGAAGACTTGTGTCATTCCTAATTTTCTTCCTAATAGTCCTTTCATCATTGACACCTCCATTAAAGTTTAATTTCGATGTCGACACCGCTAGGAAGTTCAAGTCTTTGTAAAGAATCAATCGTTTCCTTGTTTGGTGCAACAATCTCAATCAAACGCTTGTGCGTACGAATTTCAAATTGTTCACGTGAATCTTTGTATTTGTGAACCGCACGAAGAATTGTTACTACCTGTTTTTCAGTAGGTAATGGAACTGGTCCTACAACCTTTTTAGCTCCGTGTTTTGTCGCAGCTTCGACAATTTTCTTTGCACTATCATCTAAGATTCTGTGCTCATACGCCTTTAAGCGAATTCTCATAGTATTTTTTGCCATGTTTAACTCCTTTCGTTTATTCTAGATAAACATGCTCCATGCGAATTACCTGGCCACACCCATGACAACGGTTCTCAGTGGGTCAGCAACCTCGCACTTCATCGCAAGCTCCTGTATTCTAACACATATATTTCATGCATTCAACCCCTAATTTAAAAAAATTTAATAATTCTTTTAAAGCCCTTATTTATCGTGTTTTAACACGTTTTATTTTTTAATTTTTTTACTATTTCAAAAAAATAACTATGACAACCCTTGTCAGTGGGTCACAAATAATGTTTTAAACCATAAAATTACACCCATTTTTTTAAAACATGTAAAAAAAGCATCTGTTTTTAATCAACAGACGCTAACCAATCCTCTAAATTGCGACAATATGTATCATGATCATCCACAAAACACATATGACGACACCCTGGCATTAAATGCCATTTCGCATTTTTGATTCCATCATACATAGTTTTGGCAACAAGTGGTGTACATAAATCATTCGTTCCACTAATTATTAGGGCCGGAACCTCAATTTCATGCAATCGATTTGTATACTCGAAATCCTTCAAAGTTCCAAGCGGAGTATATTCATTAGGTCCCCAACCAATTAAATAAGCACGAGCCCCTGCTTTCTTTTCTCTTCTAACACATTCTGGCGTATCTTCATCAAATGGCCCGGCACAATGAAGCTGCATATAATGCTCATTAGCCAACTGATATTCACCCGAATCATAATCCTCACTTAAAATAGCTCGTTGCTCATCATCAGACATAAATGAAATCATACGATGTTGCTCTTTAGCCCAAAGTGAAGCTGAAGATAATGTACTCGAAAGAATCAAAGACTTCAATCTTGTGTTTTTCTTTTCAATCGCATAGGCAATTGCTAACATGCCGCCCCAAGATTGCCCCAACAAATGGCAAGATTCAATATTTAAATATTCCATCAACGCTTCAAGTTCTTCCATCCACGTATATTGATTCCATAATTCATCATGACCTTCCACAAATGAATTACCACAACCAAGTTGATCATACATAATTACTTTTCTTCCCGTCTTAGCAATACAATCTAACACTTCAAAATAATTATGCGTGGATCCAGGACCACCATGTAAACAAATCAATGGAGTCTTGTCTCCACCATCCACAATACGATAGTATGTTTTAAAGCCCTTAAACGGCATATATCCTTCAACTATATTCATCTTTATTACACTCACTTACTTCTTCTGTAGATATATATTCATATCTACAGCTCCTTCTATTCCATTAACTTGACCTTTATTTGAATATTGCCAAATATCAAATTTATCTTCCATCGGACAACTTGTTGTATAACTCGCTAGCCAAATCGGATATTTTGATATTTTTTCAAAATCATAATTTTGATATAACCACGTCATATTTCCATATATCATTGGCTGATATCCAGCTTCTTTGATCTTCTTACAAAAGCGAAGAGCCAGCTTCGTTCTTTGTTCTGCCGATAAATCATCAATTCTTCCACCCTGATCAAATTCTTCCATATCAAAGACAACTGGCATTTGAATTTTATATCCCTTAATTTTATTCAATACTAAATCCACTTCTTCATCAATTTCTTCAGACGAGATCGCACTCGAGAAAAAATAAACACCTACCTTAAGATGATTCTGAATGGCCTGTTCCATATTTGTATCGATATATTCATCTTCATGTAAGATTCCCTCTTGGGCACCACGATAACCAATTCTTAACATCGCAAACTCGATTCCATCAGCTTTTACAGCTGACCAATTCACAACACCATTATGACTTGATACATCAATTCCAGTGGATAACTTATAGGAAGAGTCTTTATATGTCATCAATCCATTTTCCATAGAAAATAAATCTAAATCATAATAGCTCTTTTCTTCTATTACCGGTTCTTCATTTGTGAACAACATACGAATTGCACAAAAACCTCCACTCACAATTAAAATAGGAATCAATATAAGAATCAAAATTCTACTTAATTTAACTTTTCTTCTCATACCCCAATGACCTTAAGAATTTCTAAACTTGTATTTCTTGACATTACAGGACTTTCAATCAAACCACTCTCTATACAAGTGCATGCATGTTCGATTTCACCGGTGAAATCTGATTTTTGTTCGACCTCAATCTTTTTATCATTCATTACAAGTTCTGTATTCTTCCAAAAATTCTTACAAGTAACACTACCCTTTGTACCATATATATGAGCCGTATTTTCCATATCCACATCCCAGCTTGTTGCGATATGTGCTACACACCCATTTTCATATTCAATCAAAGCTTCATCTTGAAATCGAGATACTTTCAATATTGAGCTATTTGCCATTCTATTCGCATAACAAATAGGGTAAACCCCAATATCAAACATACATCCAGATCCTGGTTGACTAAAATGCCAATCTGAAATTGTTTCTGTCAATCTTGTCGCATATTGAGCATCAATTGATTTCACTTCACCAATTTCATCATGAGAAATCATTTCAAATAATTTCTGATTTAAAGGTGTAAAAACCGTTTTATGTGCTTCCATTAAAAAACAGTTCTGCTGATGTGCATAATCAAAACATGCATTTAATTCTTCACTCGATACACACATTGGTTTTTCACACACCACATGCTTATGATTTGTCAAAGCCAACTGAATATGTTTGGCGTGTAAATAATTTGGCGTACAAATATATACCATATCTAAATTTGCATCCTTCAACATCTTTTCATAGCTATCGTAAGCTTTTTCTGCTTCATATTCCTCTTTAAAAGCATTTGCCTTTTCTATACTCGAAGAACACACAGCATATAGATTTGCATTGTAAGAGAACAAAATACCTTGTATTACACGACGACTAATACCACCTAAGCCATATACTCCAATTTGTATCATTATTTTCACCTTCTTTTTAAGATTACTTTAAGCTCTTCTCTATATATTATAGATAGAAATAAGCAGTTACCTCATTTACTCACTATACTTATCTCTTTCTGCCTATTTCTTTCACATATACGAATGTCCATGGAATTATTCCATGGACATTTTATTGTATGCGGTTTTTGCCATTTGCGCATATCCCTCATCACTTGGATGTAAGTGATCTCCACTATCAAATGCATCCTGCATTTTATGTCCATCGCAAATATCTTTATCAAAATCAATCACGCCATCAATTTCATCCGTTGTACGAATCCATTCGTTCACTTCGTTACGCAAATTTTCTCTGAAATATGCATATGTACGCCAACCTTCAATTGGAATCAGTGTTCCAATATAGACTTTCATCCCTAATGATTTCGCGTATTTAACATATTTTCTTAAGCCTTCAATCAATTCCTGACTCGAAGGAAGATCTTGCCATGGTCTAAATTCATTCTTTTCAACACCGACCGGATGAATAATATCATTGATTCCTTGTAAAATAATTAAAGTATCACTTCCAGCCACATGCATCTCGTGACCAAATCGATAATCTCCTTTTAATCCATATGCTTCATACTGAACGCAAGAATATTGTCTTAAAATACGTGTACCACTAACGGCTTTTCGAACTACAGACACCTTTTTATTATTTTCCCACATTAGCTTCTGTAAATAATCCGGCCAATCTTGAGAAGTAATGGAATCACCATAACAAGTAATAACTTTATATTCTGGTTCTGTCAAAACAGCCACTTCACTTAAGAAAAATACCCATGGTGTTTTCATACTGGATGCATGATCCATAATACCTGCATGAGAGAAATCCCCTTCTCCAAAATAGCCAGTACTTAATGGTCCTTGCGTATATACACCACAACGTAAGTGAGTGAATTCTTTTAAATAGAAACTGATTGCGATTGTTTCTTGTTCATGTACTTTAAAATCCAATGGATCACTATAACATTGTTCTCCCACATCAAGATGAAGTCCTTTTGACCCATTAAAAGTAATATCCACAATGGATGTTGGATCTAAATCACGTCCACTGATAACACGTCCAATTGTGATTGAGTCAAAGACCACACCTTCTTTTCCTGTAAAGTTATCTAAACAAATACGTATCTTATCCCCTTTGAATGTCGATTTCATAGGATAACGCAATGTGATATTCTTTGCGTATTGACTAGGTTTATGTGTCACAACAGACATTGCCTGTCCAAATATTGCTTTATATTCTTTTTCCATAAACAACCTCCAAATATATTAATTATTTACTCTAACATTTAAAACATATATGTGTTTTTATCCACAAATAATCATACATGAAACGTTGCAAAAATCCAAACATATACCTTATTATATTAAAGAAGTTGAGGAAATAATACATGAGTAAATTAGAAAATTATTACGGTAAATTTTGCGAAGATAAAAGATTACTATCAAGACATGGTCAAGTAGAATATACAACAAGCATGAAATATATCCATAAATATTTAAAGTCGGAAGATCGCATATTAGATATCGGAGCAGGAACCGGAAGATATAGCGTTGCACTTAGTAACGAAGGATATCAAGTCGATGCGATTGAACTTGTTAAATATAATCTTGGTGTTTTAAAAGCTAAAAAAAGCAATGTGAAAGCCTATCAAGGCACAGCTTTAGATTTATCAAGGTATCAAGACAACACCTTTGATATCACTCTATTATTTGGTCCCATGTACCACTTATTTAGTTATGAAGATAAACTAAAAGCATTATCAGAAGCTAAGCGCGTTACAAAAAAAGATGGGATTATTTTTGTGGCTTATGTTATGAATGAATATAGTGTCTTAGTCCATGGCTTTCGAGATGGACACATCAAAGAATCATTAACAGCTAAAAAACTTGATGAAACATTTCAAACACAAACAAATATAGATGATCTATATAGCTACATTCGCTTAGATACAATCAATCAATTAAATGAAGATGTGGGTTTAGAACGAATCCAAATTATTGCTGCAGATGGACCAAGCGATTATATGCGTCCTATCTTAAATAAGATGGATGATGAAACATTTGAATTATTCATCAAATATCATCTTGCAACATGTGAAAGACAAGAACTGATTGGTGCAAGCTCACATACTATAGATATATTAAAAAAATAATGTCACTTTGTGGCATTATTTTTATATGAAATATTCTGTAATCAAGACTATTAAACAACAGGCAATCGATACTTGAAATAAACTTTTATCTTTCCATGCCAAAACAATACCAATAATAAGTGCTGCTAGTCCTGCTAACTGAGAATTAGTTTCATATAATATAGTAGGAAAAGTCATCACAGCTAAAGTCACATAGGGAACATAATATAGAAAAGACTGAATATATATATTAGTAATGGGTTTGTTAAAAAGCGTTAATGGCAATACACGAATTAAATATGTTACAACTGCCATTGTAGCTACATACATCATTGGATTAGACATTTTCTTCCTTCTTTCTAGGTTTAATAATGGCTGCAGCCATTGAAATAATGATTGTTAACAAAATGGTTCTTGTTCCACCTGAAATCGGCATGTCTTTACAAATGTAGCTCAACAAGAAGCTCACAACAACAAGAACACCTACAACTCGATCTTTCTTTGCTTGAGGAATAATAATAGCTAAAAACATGCCATATAGTGCAACACTTAAACTTGCTACAATTTTTGTAGGAAGACTATTTCCGGCAACTATTCCCAATGCAGTTCCTAGTGCCCAGCATGGAAGTGCCACCAAATACGTACCATATATATATTTATGATTCACTTTCCCTTCATGATTGATTGCCAAACCAAATAATTCATCTGTTAAATCAAAACCAATACACATTCTATGAAACAGACTCGTTTTTTCTTCGATCTTTTGACTTAGCGCAAAGCTCATTAAAAAATAGCGTGCATTACTGACTAAAGTCATGATAATCATCTGAATGAAGGTGCCATGTGTACTAATCATTAAGAAAACAGCATATTCTCCCGCCGATGCATTTATAAATAGACTAGTCAAAAAGCCTTGTATTGGTGATAAGCCTACATTCTTTGCGATGATTCCAAGTGAAAAGGAAACCGCAAAATAACCCAATCCAACTGGAATACTGTCTTTGATTCCTTTTTTAAATTCCATAATCTCACTCCTGTTTTTATGCATTATAGGAATTGTGTTGTTATTTGTAAATCAAATATTTATAATACTTCCATAAGGAAATGTGATAGATATGAATCTGACAAAATATGATATATTTTTCAAAGTATTAGAAACAAAAACAATTAGTCAAGCGGCTAAAGAGCTTGGTTATTCGCAAAGTGCAGTTTCTCAAACAATAAAATCTTTAGAAGAAGAACTCGAAACTACTTTATTCATTCGACAAAAAAGTGGTGTCATTCTTAGTAAAGATGGACTAGCGTATCTTCCCTATTTAAAATCAGTTCAGGCAAGCCTTGATAATCTTCGTACTAAAAAACAAGAAATGAAAGGGTTGGACCAGGTCACATTAAGAATTGGTACTTTCACAAGTGTATCTCGACATCTTTTACCTTCTTTAATGGAAGAGTTTATTCAGATCTATCCAAATGTACAATTTGAATTGTATCAAAGTGAATACACAAATATTGAACAACAATTAATAGAAGGAAGTCTTGATTTAGGATTCACATGTATTGATGCAATTAAAGAGGTTCAATATAAGGAATTGTATTATGATGAAATGTTTGCGTTGGTGCCACAAAATCATGTGTTGTCTAAGCACAAAGTTTTAAGTATAAAACAAATCGCAAAGTATCCTTTTATTCAACTGGATGAGGGAGAGTATTCTTTACCAATAAAAACATTTCAAAATCTAGGATTACATGTACAGATTAAACACAAAGTATATGATGACTTTACTATTTTAGCTATGATACGACAGAATTTAGGTATTTCTATACTTTATCAAAACGCTTTGAGCGACTATGATGATTTGTGTTTGATTCCAATACAAGAAAATCTATTTCGTCATGTTGGCATTGCCTATAATAATTACGATACTTTGTCTTATGCAGGAAAGACATTTCTAGATTTTATTCTAAGAAAGACACCGGAAATACTTAAAGATAAAGATAGTTTTCATATTATTTAAATTTAACATACTTTTTATGTTATTTAGGTTGACTCTATTCAATATATATATTATTCTCTTCATGTAAATACAGAAATACGGTAGGTGAGGTTACCGCAGGGATTTGGATTTCCTAAGATTACTGCCGCAAAGTTGTGGAGACACGACTCGTTGGTCAGCAGGCAAAGTCGCAAAGGCTTGGCTTAATGTAATTTATATGCCCTGTGATACTAAAGCTTGAACGGTGATACTTAGATTAATAACGTCATTGTTTGGGCAATGGCGTTTTCTTTTGTTTATAAGGAGGTGAGGCTTGTATGTGTACGGATCCGGATGGGAATAGTTTGAATTATAATAAGAAAGCAGAGGTACATAATCATGATGAACAAAGAAGAATTCATTCAATTACTACAAGACAAAAAATACAAAGCTGCACAAAACATACTTTCCGAAATGAACGATATGGATACAGCCGCCTTTTTAGAAGAGTTAGACGCGAAAGAATGTGCTTTGGCATTCCGTTTGATTTCTAAAGAAAAAGCTGCCGATGTATTCTCATGCATGAGTTCGAAGATGCAGACATATCTGGTAGACATGTTTTCAGAAACTGAGTTAAAAGAATTGTTAGATGATCTTTATATGGATGATACTGTAGATATGTTAGAGGATCTACCTGCAAATTTAGTAACGCGTATTTTGAAAAACTTAGATTCAAATAAGCGTTCAACTATCAACAAACTTTTGAAATATCCTGAAGACAGTGCTGGTTCAATCATGACGACTGAATATGTCACATTGAAAAAAACAATGACTGTAAAACAGGCCATGAACCATATTAAGGATATTGGTATTCATAAGGAAACTATTTATACTTGTTATGTCACAGAAAGCAAAAAATTAATTGGTATTGTGACAGCTAAAAGCTTAATGACAAGTGATGATGATGAAAACATCACAAATCTAATGAATACGAACATTATTTCTGTACATACGCATACAGACCAGGAACAGGTTGCGCATTTATTTAGAAAATATGACTTAATTGCGATGCCCGTACTTGATAGTGATGGATGTCTTGTTGGTATCGTTACATTTGATGATGCCATGGACGTAATGGTGGATGAAACCAATGAAGATATTTCACGTATGGCTGCCATGGAGCCCAATGAAAAAACATATTTTGAAACTACAGTTTGGCAACAGGCAAAACACCGTATTTTATGGTTGCTTGTTTTAATGTTTTCTGCCACAATCACAGGAAGCATCATTACTCGATATGAGAATGCCTTCAGTGCTGTACCATTATTAGTATCCTTTATTCCTATGTTGATGGATACGGGTGGAAACTGTGGTTCTCAAAGTTCGACTTTAATTATTCGCGGTTTAGCTTTAGGCGAAATTCATTTTAAAGAGATTTTTAAAGTCATGTTTAAAGAATTTAGAATTTCTCTTGTTGTTGGATTTATTTTAGCTGCAGCCAATGGTTTACGTATTTTCATTCAATACCAAAACTTTAATATCGCAATTGTAGTTGCTCTTTCACTAATGGTTGTAGTTATTATTGCAAAATTAATTGGATGTATTCTTCCATTATTTGCAAATAAAATTGGTGTAGATCCAGCTATTATGGCCAGTCCATTGATCACAACAATTGTAGATACTTGCTCTATTCTAGTTTATTTCAATATTGCGGTTCATGTTTTTAATATCGTAGTTTAAGAGATGAGAGATCATCTCTTTTTTTGATGATATGAAAAAAAGAACCTCCATTGAGATTCTTTTATCAAAAAATATAATTATTTAAATTAGATATCCATATCTTTTTGAGCAGCTGTAACAATAGCCATCTTGTAGATTTCATCTGAAGTACATCCACGAGATAAGTCATTGATTGGAGCGTTCAATCCTTGTAAGATTGGTCCTACTGCTTCATATCCACCTAAACGAGCGGCAATTTTATATCCAATGTTTCCACTTGATAAGTTAGGGAAGATAAATGTATTTGCGTGTCCAGCAACTTTTGATTCTGGTGCTTTTAATTTAGCAACTTCTTCACTTACTGCACAGTCAAATTGCATTTCTCCATCGATATCGAAGTCAGCAATACGACGTAAACGATCACTTGCTTCAGTCATCTTAGCAACGCAGTCACCTTTTGCGCTACCCATTGTTGAGTATGATAATAATGCAACTTTTGGTTCTACACCAAATTGACGAGCAGATTTAGCTGTTTGCATTGTGATTTCTACTAAATCGTCTGTGTTAGGGTTGATGTTAATTGAGCAGTCACCCATGATCAATTGAGATTCGTCTTTAATTAAAATGAAGCAAGAAGAAACTAATTGGTTTCCTGGAGCTGTTTTTACTAATTGTAATGCTGGACGTACAGTATCTGCTGTAGAATATGTAGCACCACCTAATAATCCATCAGCATATCCCATTTGAACTAACATAGTTCCAAAATAGTTTGTGCTCTTCAATGCTTTACGAACTTTTTCTTCGTCCATTTTACCACGACGCAATTCAACCATTTTACGAACCATTTCATCCATATGTTCGAAGTTATTTGGATCGATTTGTTCGATTCCTTCAACATTTAAACTATTCTTTTGTGCACAACCAGCAATTTCTTCTGGAGTTCCTAATAATACTGGGCAAACGATATCATTGTTTTTCAAATCAATAGCTGCCTTTTGTACACGTGGATCCCATCCTTCAGTGAATACGATACGTACTCCCTTTCCTTGGACCTTTTTTTCTAATTCATCAATAATCATAACTTTAACTACCTCTTTTCTATCAAAGTATAGTCCAAAAATGCTTTATTTACCACAAAAACAATGTGAACTTTTTCTCATAGTTTATTTGTAAAATACGTACACTAAAAATAACATTCTGTTCGCCATTCATAAACATAGTATACTGATTGTAAATATTTTACATACAAATGTAAATTAATGTAAATTTAGCTTGCAATTTTCATTGTAAAGTTTTACACTAGTGACATCACAAGAAGGGATAGGTGCAAATTATGAAAACAAGTCACTATTTAAAAAAGGCCGGTGCCGTATGTATGGCAGCTGCAATGATGACTGGTTGTGCTAGCGGATCATCTGGTGCAAGCGGTAAAACATTGACAGTAGGTTTAAGTACAGGTTTCAATGGAATTTTCTCTCCATTGTATTATCAAACTGTATATGATGATTACGTTATTGAAATGGTTTATCAAAGTATGTTGAGCTATGATCGCGATAATCAATTACAACCAGAACTAGCTACTGAAAAACCAACAGTAAGTGAAGATGGTTCTACATTAACATTCAAATTGAAAAAAGGAGTTAAATTCTCTGATGGTTCTAAATTGGATGCAGACGATGTTGTATTAACATTTACAGCTATGGCTGACCCAAGCTATACTGGTCGTTTCTCAACATATGTTGATTACTTAGAAGGTTATAAAGAATATCACGATGGAGATGCCGAAACTCTAAGTGGTGTTGAAAAAATCGATGATTATACAGTTGCTTTCCACTTAGCAACACCAAGAATCGATGCAATCAGTCAGGTTGGTACATTCCCAATCATCTCTAATTCACAATTCAAGAAATACAAAAAAGGTGATACAAAGATGTTTGAAGACAAAGCCAGCGAACCAATTGGCTCTGGACCATATGTATTGAAGAATTTCCAAAAAGATTCAGCTGCAACATTTGTAAAGAATGAAGAATTTAAAGCTAAAGATGGTGAATACCAAATCGATAACGTTGTAATAAAGATTTGTGATACTTCAACAGAACTTCAGGAACTTCAAAAAGGAACTGTTGATTTATTACCACAAGCTGATAATGCCGATAAAGTTGGTACTGCAAGCTTAGACAAGAACTTAACTTACAACACTTATGGATCGAGCTCAATGCAATACTTTATTTACAACTGCGCTGCTGGAGCCACTGCAGATCCTGCTGTACGTCAAGCATTAACTTATGCGATTGACCGTCAAGCATTTGTTGATAGCTACTACTCATTCTCTAAAGGAAGCAAGGATGTTAAGAAGACTCAACCTGGTTTCGTTCCAGTATTAATGGCTAACCCAATTTCATCACAATTAGGTGATATCATTACTGGTAAAGAAAAAGATGACAAAATGACTTACTATGACTATGACATCGAAAAAGCTAAACAAATCTTAGATGATGCTGGTTGGACTGTAGGAAGTGATGGAATCCGTGAAAAAGATGGACAAAAATTAACTGTTCGTTTGGTTTCTACAAAAGGTAAAGACCAATTAGATACTATGCTTCCAATGCTAGAAAAAGCTTGGGGCGATGAATTAGGCGTTGACTTCAAGACAAACTTAAGTGAATTCAACACAATGCTTGCGACTGTTCAAGGTGATGATACTGTTAATGAATGGGAAGTATCTTACATGGGATGGCAATTTGGTTCAGGTGATGACACTGGTATCAACCTATTATGCCAAACTGGTCAAACAGATAACTCAGCTCGTTTATCAGATCCTGATTTAGATGCATTATTAGATACTGCATTACATACAACGGATCAAGCTGCAAGTACTGCTGCTTATAAAGAAGCTTACGAAAAAATTTCTGTTTTATGTCCATATGTAGCAATCAATGGTTTAAGTTACTATGATCTATACAACAAAAAGATCAAAAACTTAGATACAGCTCCATTGTATGACTTCGTTAAAGCATTAGACAAAGCTACAATCGAATAACAATTAAAGAGATCTGTTGACAGATCTCTTTTTAATACATATAATTCAACTACATACAGAGTAAAAATATGTGCGTTAAGTGTCTTTAACACGGGGAGTTGGTTAAGGAACGAAAAGTTATTCTTGCGGTACATATTTTGCATCCCGCTGTTGTGATCGAAAAAATTAAAGACTTTCTTTTTTTGTATCGCAATATGGAAAAAAGGAGGTCTTTTTATATATGAATAAATACTTTGTAATGTTAAAAGAAAATGCACGTTCCCTAAAAAATGTGCGCGTTATTGTTGGTGTGGCATTATTTTTTGCCCTAAATGTCATTCTTAACTTGTTTGGATCCATTCAAATCACAAACCAGTTAAAACTAGGCTTTGCTTCTATTGCAACGGCTGCTAGCTGCTTACTTTATGGACCTATTCCAAACTTAGTGCTTGCACCACTTTTAGACTTAGTTAATTACATGGTCAAACCTGTGGGTGCTTACTATCCAATCTTTATGATTTCAACTATGGCAAGTGCATGTATTTTCTCAGCATACTTCTATAACTGTGAGAAGATCACTTGGATTCGCGTTATCTTATGTCGTATTACATATGATGTCGTTGTTAGTTTGTTCTTAAACACACTATTTACATCTATGTTATGGGGAACTCCATTCTTAGTGATTGCGGGTCCTAAATTAATCAAAAACTTAATTTCACTGCCTTTCCAAGTTGTTATTTTGTATTTAGTCATGAAAACTTGTATTCAATTAAAGCCAAAGGTGAACCGTTAATCGGTCCACCTTTTTTACTGTAATTTAAACATTTCTTTTTTAGCTCCACAAACCGGACATACATAATCATCTGGTTCACTTTCAAAATCATCCCCATCATATACATATCCACAAACGCTGCATACCCACTTTTTTTCTTCTCTATAAGTAGGTGCTTTTGCCGGTGCACTTTGTTTTAATACATTATGATAATACACATAGGTCATTGGTTTACCAGAATCACCTTTCTTAGCATCAACGACTTTTGCCAAGAATACAAAGTGTGTTCCTGCATCCATCTGACTTTGTACTTCACACATCATGTACCCTAATGCACCATCTACAACAGGCAATTCTGTAAATAAATGATGATTCAAATTTTTCCACTTATCTTTATCTTTTCCTGTCTGAAAGCCTAAGTCTGTAATGACTTGTGAATCTATTGTTTCAGGCAAAATTGACAAAGAGAAGCATTTACTTTTTTCAATTAATGAACAAGTATAATTATCTTTGTTCATACTCAAGGCAATTAGCGGTCCTATCGTGGAAACCTGAAATACAGTATTCACAATACATCCGCATTCGCGCATGCCATCTTTTACACCCACGGCATACATACCATAAGAAAGATCATACAAAACTGTGTTGTCCATAAGAACACCTCCCTTGTTACTATTATTGTAGCAAGTTTGTCAGTTATATACCAGATAACTATTATCTTTCTTCAACACGCTTCTGTAATTTACTCATTGTCTGCTTCAAATTTTTCATTTCTTCTACAGACACATCATAAAATAATGTTTTATTAATTTTTCCAATCTCTTCATCTATGATTTTCAAAACAGGTTTGCACTCATCTGTTAGTTGTAAATGATGTATTCGAGTATCTTTGTCATCTTCACAAGTACAAATAAGTCCCTTTTTCTCCAAAGAATCAACACTTCTAGAAATCAAAGTCTTTGAAACTCCCAACACGACTTTTAATTCTGTACTCGTTGTAATGGTTGGATTATTCTTTAAAACAATCAAAATAGAAATCTCATTTGGTGAAAAATTAAATTCTTGAAAACTATCTTTTATTTTTTTGGCATAATAGTCCCTCATTTGATTGGATATACGCAAAAACTCCTCAATTTTGACGTACTCTCATCATTAAAATGACGAAATTCTCTTTCTCACATCGCGAGAAATGGAGCATCGCAAAGCTTTCATCATGGTTCTAGACCTTGCATATAGTCTTTGCATAGCTCTTGTTTTTCGAGCATTTCCAATCCATGCGGACTGTACTCTGTATACTCATACTGCATCCAGCAGGGCTTACGCCTTAGACCTGACTGGATGAGAGATTCTTTATGCTAGAATCCAAAGCATGATTTCATTGTGTGTTCACATTTTTTCATATTTAGAATCAATGTATCCTGCATCTTTACAAAATGTGGAAAGTCAAGATGACAGGCTTTAAAATCTGGTGCAGTCAATGTATCGTCAGTATGACAAAGTAGAAAAGCAGAATACAAATCTCTTTGTACTTTATGTCCTTCAATCGTTTTAAATCTTTCACTTAAAGTAGGTTTAATATACTCACCTGTATCATGGTGAAGCTGAGAAGCGCGATATTGATGAATATCAATTTCGTAGTATGGTATTCCATACTGTGTTGCCTTTGTTTTTAAATCGGCCTGCATAAGACCTGGAGAACGGTTCTTGATAGAGCGCCCATAACGTTTCTTACGTTTGTATTTACGCACCATTTTCAAAGAGCCGTCTTTTTGTTGAACTGCCGTTGCCTCATCTTTACGCTCTGTCTTTTTTGATTTCTTTTGAAGAGATTTAAAGTTCATTGGTTCAAGGATCAGTTCACTCGTGTTTTTCAAGAGCTTGTTGATGAAGGTATGGTGTGAAGTCTTAACGTAAGCAGATTGTTTTCGATAGAGAACTCGAACCTGACGTTTTAAACGTCTACATCGTCTTGTAGTTTTCCATGTATGTTTTCCCTTTTTAACTGTACCATTTTCATTATAGTTATCTGGATTATGCTTTCGCATAGATGCATCTATCAGATTCTGCTTATGACTAATCTCTTTTTCATAATTTACAGAATCTGGAGCTAGTTCTTCCAGATGGACCTCGTTGTTTGAGGCTGCAGCAATCGTAGAGGTTCCAAAGTCAATACCTGTACGATGTCCACCATCTTCTGACAACGTGATTCGTTTTGGTGCATCACCTCGAAGTGTGATCACTACATAATATTTGAATCCACTGTTGAATTCGATCCTCTTTAAAAATGAATAAACAACATCTTCTTTTAAATCAACAGATGAAATGATGTTCTGGATATATTCATCTTTTGGAACACGCACTTTAAAATAGTGCTTCATAAAGCAAATGGTATCCCATCTTGAAAAACGTACACCTGTTGCAGCACATTTTTGTTTGATACAATCAAAACTATTATATCTTCGATAATGAAGATGACGACCATCCTCAAAAAGAACTTTTTCCACTCCCTTATATACAGCTTCAGCTTCTGCCTGTGCCTGATGAGAGTTGATATAGTTCTTGTATTTCTTTTGTTCTTTGGATACAAACTTACACAAAGAAGTCTTCGTAAGATTATACTCTTTTTGTTTAATACACATGATATTTGACAACTCTTTTTTCTTCTTTTTTTCAGAAGCTGACAGTTCAGATGCTTTCTTTTTAGAAAATTCAGCTTCACCATAAGCTTTGCGTGCACCCATATATTCTTTATCATGAAATAAAGCATTCAAACGATTAGTAGCATAACGAACTATTTGATTATGCATCTGATTCGCATAGAAAAAAGACTTCGACAAAAAACGTTTCTCAGATCCACTTAGTTCCAATTGAAAGCGTACTGTATACATATCGAAGTCTCCTTTTTTTGCGATGTATTCTACGAATATATTATATCATGGTTCACGTATAGAAACAGCTGAAAACCAGTTACATACGTCATTCATCTCATGACTAAAGTCACGAGCGTTCTGACTTCAACAGTAAACATAATATCGCTCCAGTTCCAATGGACAATTGTAAGCGCTAAAATGAAGCGTGTCAAACATTGCACCACTTTTCTAATACTTCTCCTACATAATAAAGAGAACCACATAATAAGCTGTCTTCTTTTGTATCTAAAAGTCTTGAAATCAACTCATCCACTGTTATAATTGGATACCCTAATTTTTCAAGTGGATATAGACGAGCACTTGATATTTCTACCAATGTAATGTCTTCACTGATGGATTGAAGTAGTTCAATCATATGCGGTGCATCCTTCTCTTTTAATACCGAAAAATAAATCTTTCCTGTAAAATTCTTCAAAGAATGTGTCAACGCTGTTATTCCATGTACATTGTGTGCTCCATCTAATAAAACCAATGGATCTTTTCTAAGAACCATATATCGGCCTGCCCATCGAAAGTGATCAATGACTTCTTGTATTTCATTTTCTTCAAGCCAAATACCAAGCACATTCAACGTTTCTAATGCTAGAGATAAATTTTTAGCCTGATATAACGGTGGATTCAAATGAAATGTCATCCCATTCCATCTCAATACATCTGTTTCTTGACAATCAATAAAACATAGTGGCGTTTTCATATAATCTGCAACAAGTTCCATTACTTTTTGGCATTCCGGTTTATCTTCTGTTGTCAAAGCAGGAACATTTGGTTTAAATATACCTGATTTTTCATAAGCAATCTGTTCGAACGTATCCCCTAAATATTCCGTATGGTCAAGTCCTACATTAGTAATTAAGCAAGTTTTATAATCCAAAGCTGTTGTTGCATCTAAACGACCACCCATCCCAGCTTCAATAATGCAGTAATCGACTTTTTGTTCGATAAAATAGGCCAGTGACATCCATAGATCCATTTCAAACATAGTCATCTTATGTAACGAGAATAATTCTTCATATTGATCATAGATTCTTTCCCAATCAGCTAAAGAAATACATGTATCATTTACACGAATTCTTTCTGTATGATGAATCAAATGTGGAGATGTAAAAACTCCCACTTTATATCCTTTTTTCATCAACAAATCTCTTAGCCAAATTGAAGTACTACCCTTTCCATTTGTACCTGCTACCTGAATCTTTTTTATAGCTATGTGACTTGGCAACGCTTCTGTTAACCATTGTCTAAATACTAATAGGTCGTGATTTTTTCCACGACAATTTTCCATTTTATTAATTTTCTCTTGTACATTCATGATATTATTATATCACTAAAGAAAGAAGTGAATCACATGATTATGCATAATGACTGGGATCAATTGTTTGATCAAGAAATACAAAAAGATTATTTACTAAACTTACGCTATTTTTTAGCTGAGGAATATAAGACAAAAAACATTTATCCTGCAAAAGAAAATATTTTTGCGGCTTTTAAAACAACTTCATTAAAAGATACAAAAGTAGTTATTTTAGGACAAGATCCATATCATGGTCCAGGACAAGCTCAAGGATATTCTTTTAGTGTTCCCAGCAATTTCCCATTGCCACCATCTTTACAAAATATGTATAAAGAACTAGAAAACGAATATGGAGTACCTGTCCATCGCACAGGCGATTTAACCGATTGGGCTAAACAAGGAGTTCTATTAATGAATACTATCCTTACAGTTGAAGAGCATAAGCCTTTGTCTCATCAAAATATGGGATGGCAAAATTTTACAAATGAAGCTTTAAGATGGATCAATGAAAAGGATGGTCCTGTTGTATTTTTATTATGGGGATCTAAGGCCATTCAATCTAAAAAATTGCTGACAAACCCAAAACATTTAATTCTTACAAGCCCACATCCAAGTCCTCTAAGCGCTTATCGTGGTTTCTTTGGAAATAATCATTTTAAGCTTGCGAATGAATATCTAGTTAAAAACAATGAAACGCCTATCCAATGGATATAGGCGTTTTTTTAACATCGAATCTAAAGCTATTGTAATATTCCTCAATCATATTTTCTTGATATCCAACTCTGTTTTCATTTTCATAAATACATTTCCCAATCTGAATCAATGTCTCATCTTTTAAAGCATCCATCATATGCATTCTTTGATTGGTTGCCTGCTCTTTTGATTTAGAAATATCGTAATATTTTTCATCGTAACACCAAAGTCTGACATTGGGATATCTTTGTTTAATCTTATCGGCTATCAATAATCCTTCTGGATCCATATCTCCACTGTAATAAGTCTCAACATTCGAACTCACCAATATGTCTAAAAGAAGATAAGCTGAATAATTCAATTGTCCATTCGTACATACTAAGCCAATCTTTTCGATTTTTTCTTTCTTTATCATTTTCAGCAAGACTTGAAACACAGCTGGATTTTCTACAACATAAACTCTATCACAACATACAATATTGCGAATATGTAACAAATTATCCATATTCACATTTAAAGCTTCGTACGAATCATAAAATCCTGTCCAACCTAAATGTGGTTGACAGTTTTCATTCAATGCTTGGAGTCTTGCGATACTACAATAATTACTAATACCATCTTGATAGAGTCCTGCACGATATAGAATTTCATTTTGTTCTAAATTTGTTTTAGGAAAATCTACTTTTAGAAAATAAACAATTCCATGCATCAATAAATAATAGGCAAAGGTATTCTTATCAAAAGCATGTGGATTTTTTGTATGTAAGCTAGCAAAAATAGATATATTTTCTTTTTTGTCTTGCCACATTGGCAATTGATTTAAAGCCTTCATCACAACATGTACTGTATTTACACATTTTTGTTCATTTTCTTTTGAAGCTTGCACAATACGAACATAGACAGAATCATGGTCGGTATATATATGATGAATCCACTGTTGGCTTTTTCCTTCTTGTTCTAAAAGATGTTTAAATATATTTTGAATTCGCATCTGTTCTTGTTCTTGTCGATTTTTATTTGTCAAAATATCATGATTAAAGTACATTTTTAACACTTCGTTAAAATCACAATTCTCATATTTGGTATTTGATATTGCCTTTTGAAGTTGTTGAAAAGTAATATGTGCACAATCAACACCATAGTAATCTTTTCCCAATAAACCGCTTATACATGCGCGATTTGTTTCATCTAATACTAAATTAATACTTCCTTTGCAAGTGCCATATTTTTCATATTGCTTTTTCCACAGTTGCATAAATTCAGAAAATTCATTGTCATATAAATATTGGCAAAATTCTTCATTCATCATGCACCAACCAACCTTTTAACATGACCATCCCATTCATATCGTATCGTAGTTACATATTTAGCATCATTTTGACGATATAATTCATAGATTGCCAAGGCATCTACATTTGGATAATCGCCCCATAACACTTGAGAATTCATAATATAATCAAAGCCAAATTTTTTAATCAATCCAAACATGGAATCAATGTTTTTAGAATCCACTCCCGCAAATGCTTCATCCAATGCGATAATTAAAGGTGCATCATCACTGGCATAGGCAAATTTTGCAGCTACAGCCGAAAATAAAGGAACATACATAGCCATGGCCTTTTCACCACCGCTAAATACATAAAAACGATTGTTCGTCAGCTCTTTGCGTTTTTCATTTCCTATTTCATACATGATTGTAAAATCAAACCACGAACGATAATCCAATAAGTCTTTCATTGCTTGATGAAAACTCAAATTTGAATTTGGGTCTTCTGCATTTCTTCTAGCACATTTAATTTTAGAGCGGAAATGATTGGATAAGGCTTGAAAATCTGATTCTTTTAACAACTGCAAATCTTTTTCTAATAAGCGAACTAATGATTCTGAACTTAGTTCATCTTCATTTTCTGCTTTTTTCGATTTCCATTGTAATCCAAGTTTTAAAGTACTACTTGTATTCATTTCTTTCATATACTTATTCATAGTTTCAATCCATCGTTTACTGCTTCGAATATGAACTCGTATTTTACTTGAAATCGTATTCACTAATACATCTTCAATTAAATGTCGATCTTGACTGCTTACCAGTTCAGATTGTTTTTCAATGTCTATCTCAAGTTGTTTTAATAACGTTGTGAAATCAATTTGTTTTCCTTTATATCGAGCTTTGATATCCAAACGTGTCATTGTATCTTCTTGATCATCAAATAATGTAATGAAATGAAGATTATAATCTTGCAAGAAACCTCGGTTCATAAAAAATACACTTTGAAGATCATTTCCTAATGTATCTTTGTTTTTTAAATTGGGATATAAATTCACAATATGTTTATGAATGGATACAGGATTCTTTTCTTCAATGGAAACATATCCTAAATCCAATTCAGATTCATAATACTTATTATAACTTTCTGCTTTTGTATTTTGCATCTCTATTGAAGAAGTATTTTCTAAGATATCCTTTTCGCATTGTTCTTTAATATTTTGCCATCTTCCATCTTCTTGATATAGATTTGAAACAACTTTTGGAATTTCATCCAAACGATTCATAATCTTTGACATTCGTTCCTTAATTTTTTCATATCCCATCTCATTCAATTGTGCTTCTTTTACTGAAATCAATTGTTGTAGCTTATGAAGTTGAAACTCCAATTGTTTCTTCTCATAACGAATAGAGTCTAAATCTATTCTCAAATCTTCCAATTGTGATTCTAGAGATATAAATAAATCTATATTCACAACATACTTTTCATGTATAGATTCCATTTGAACAAGTTCATCTTTATATTCAATAAATAAATCTTTTCTTAATCTAAAGACATCTTCTGTGTTAGAAACCCCTAATTTTTCAGAAATATTCGTTATTTCTTTATTTAAATTTTGAATACATATTTGATATTGATTTCTTTGTTCAATATATTTTTTAATTTGTTCTATGGAATGTTCTTGCTTTAAAAGCATTCGATTTACATCCAATAAACTTGAATCTAAATCTGATTTTTTAGGATATCCTGTGTATTCTTTTTCCAAAGTTTTCACTTTATCCTGTTCAATTTTCAGACTACTCTCTAATTCTTGAATACCTTCCTTTTTTATATTTATATCTTCTTGCAGTTTTTCTAGTTGGCTTTTTCGATAAGCCTCTCTAGAAGCTTTACCGATAAAAATAGATTTTCTTGTTTGACTAATTACACTACAAATATTTCCTATTTCAAAACCATTGTCAAAGAATTTTACAGAACCTTCATGCAATCCAAAAGTATCGCATAGAGAAATATAATCAATTTTAGAATGTAGAATATAAACTTCTAGTTCTTCTATTTTGTTATGTGTAAACAAGAATGATTCTTTCATACCTTTTGGTAAATTAAAAATCTCTTCTTGATACATATCAGGAATAATCAAAGCCGTCATTAAACCACTGCTTAACAATTGTTCTTCTATCGTATTTTTTTCATCTTGATTTAAAGAATCATCAAAATCCAATAAAGTATACATAGGGATGAATGGAATTTTCTTTTCCTCTAGGTATTGTCTTGCCTCTTCTTGTTCTTTGGCAATATCTGGTTGAGGATCTTTTAAACAATTCCAATATTCATATTGTTCTTGAATCTTTTGCAGTTCCTTCGTTAATTGTTTAATTTCAATAGATAATTTTGAAATCGTCTCCGTTTGATTTTTTAAATACCAAATATAACGATTGTGAATATCTTGATCAATTTCATAATATCTTTCTGTATTTCCATAATCCGATATAATTTCAAAAAACTTTTTCATTGTCGATGCATCCATTTTTAAAATTTGATTGGAATCATTCCAAGCTAAAAATTTTTCATGATATTCTTCTTTTAACAAGCGAAATTGCTCTTGATATGCTTTTAATTCAGTTTCAATTTGTTCTAAGAGACTTTGTTCTTTTTCATAATCATCTTGTACATGATTTAATAATACTTTTTGATTATTGATTTTTTGAAACAAATCCAACCCTTGATTTAATACATTCAATTCTTTTTCAATTTTCGATTTTGTATAATTAAAATCATAAGCATGATTTAGATTCATTAAAAAATCTCGTTTTAAAGCTATATGCTCATCAAACTGCATATTTTCATTCAATTGATCTAATTGTTTGAAGTTTTTATGAATCTCATATTCTAAGGAATCATTATAATCTTTTTGCTTATCATACTTTAATTTACATGAAACATATGCATTATCTTTATTTGATTCTTGTTGCGACTTGTTCTTTAGAGCTTTTTCTTGTTGTGTCAAATCTTCTTTATACCGTTGTACATCACTAGCTAATTGAAGCAGATCTTGTTTGACCAAACCACTATATTCTTCTTCAAGTACGGATTTTTCGACATTTATATCGTCTAACTGTTTTTTGATTTCAAGAATCATTTCACTTGCGTGATTCTTTTGCTCATAAAAACCTTTCTGTTTCTTCGTTAATTCATCCAATTTATTTTTTTGTTCTATATACTGTAAACTTTTCTTATCTAATAAAGCATAATTATATTGTTCATATACATTTTGAATTGATTTAGCTGCCTGTTGACTTTGTTTTAATACTTCTAAACGATTTTGGACTTCATCCATATTGGATAATGCTTCTGTTAAAGGGCGTAAATCATCTTCACTTAAGGGTTGTAAAGATTCTGACAATAATTCATTGATTATTGTTGGCTTTAATGAGTTGCTTAATTTTGGAGAACGTAATTTAACTAACAAGTTGATACTTTCTTTATAATCATCTAGTGTTGGAAATTGAAAAAGAGCTTGATTCACTCGAGCCATATATTCTCGTTGTGTTTCAATAAATTGATGTTGAATTCGATTTTTTAAGCTTTGTTTCGATATTGCTAAATTATGCTCCATCAGCTGAATATCTTTACCAATGCGTTGATTATCTTCGATCACAAAATACCAAGTATCTAAAGGCTTGTTCTTTCGCGCTCTCATTCCCATACCAATTGTTTTATAAATATCGGAATCTTCTCTTTTGAATTCTAAATATAAATATGCAATTCGCTCATCTCGAGTTGAATTTTCATCAATTAAATAGGTTTCCATCTTTCGAGCTTTGGTACCAAACGCATCTAAACGTTCACTATTCTTATTTCCATCTAATAAAATAGGAATAAAACTTTGCATCGTAACCGATTTTCCACTTCCGTTGCTTCCTCTTAGGAGAATATGACCATTTTTAAAATAAAATTCTTCATTGGTATAATACCAAAAATCAATTAGGCCCATACGGTGCATATGCCATTTACTTGTTAACATTTCTTTTCACCTCAACATCAAATCCACCACCAATTTTTCCACAAATCGGATTGATTTTAATTCTATTTTCTTCTTCATCCACAAATCCATAATTTTTCATTGTATCTAACACGTTTTCACTCACTAAAGATTCACCCATATCTTGATATTTTTTAGGAAGAAACGCTAAATTGTCTTTAATCCATTTACGCATCCATTTTAATAAAAGTTCCTTTTCTATATAGGTGATTTCTTCCTCACTTACTTTTAACATTCCGTTCTTTATTTTTTTAGTAATTTGTTGCATACAAACTAAAACTAAATCTGAAATTGTATTTCGACTTGGAAAAATTGTTCCTACATTACAATCTTCATCCAGGACAATATAGCTACTTGAAACATGTAAATGTAAATCGCATGGCATAATACTTTGAAAATCCTTTTCGATTTGACGATAATAATGTCGAACATACACAAAATCCTCATCATTTTTATCTGTTCTATAGATGCCTGGTGACAACAACAATCGCCTATACACTCTTTGTCTTCTTACGACACCTCGATCTTCTTCCATAGAAAACCACTCTGATTTTTTTATATCTTCCAATGAATGAATATCCATTATATCATGGGCAAAATTACGTATTACATATCGAGAATATCCTGTATTTTCATATAAAGCTTCGGTATCCTTGTTCTTGATAAAACCTTCTTCAGTTCCATCATCCAGTTCAATAATATGGATAGATAGACAGTATTTTAATACACGCACTAATTGTCTTCGAGTATTAAAGTGTGTCCAATCAATCACTCCTTCTTGAAATTGCATTTGAATATATTCTGTTAATGAAGATAATACAAATTGTTCTTCGCGTTCTTTTGATTCCAAAAACAACAATACAAAACAAAACATCTGATATTCTTGAATAGATTGAAATTCTTGGATTCCCATCCATTCTTCAACATATCCTGGTATTTTTTCTAATTTAATTAGATACGGCGTAAGAATAATCATATAGCCAAACTTTTCTTGTACAAATTTACGAATTTCTTTTACCGAATCTCTGACTCTGTTATATAGTTCTGGATCTTCTTTTCGTAGAATCCATTTGCGTTTTAATAATTCTTGTAATGCATCCATGTCGGCTACCTCTTAAAACAAATACGATAACTAGGCATCACAAAAATTCCGTCTTCGCATTTGACTTCTATTGTTTTTAAATTAGAATCATCGATATAAAAATCGCGGCCATCATCTGTTTTTGCAGTCTTACTAATATCATTCAATCCTTTAGATAACCATGATAATAATATTTTTCTAGATTCACCATCTAATATATCTATTTTTTCAAAATCAACCACTCCATCTTGAATATAACTCTTTAATTTTTCGTTTTGCGCTTGTTTATGTTCTAATATTTCTAATCGTTGTTGCTCTTTTTCTAAATTATAATCTTGAGCTGGTTGTCTTTTTGTCTTTACTGTAGCTACTCGAGTTCTAGGTTCTAATGCGTAATATGTTATTTCTTCTTCATATACACCACTATCAATAGAATCTGTATTCCGATTATGAATGGCTTGCATATGTAGTGGTTTATCCACGCCAAAAAACAAGGCACTCATTTTATGGGCTTGACTTAAATCTTGACATTTACCAAATAAATCTGAAATATGTTTGTATTCTTCAGCTCGATTGGCACCTTGATTTTGTAATTCTCCAATTTGTTGGGCATAACGCGTGATTTTACGGATGATTTCATTCGTTATATCAGACATGCGATTTACTTCGCTAATTCCATTTTTTCCCACAAACCAACTGTATATACTGTCCCATCTCGCCATAAAATTGTCATATATGTCTTGTTTTTGAATTTTATCATCCATTCTTGGAATAGACATTTCATAATTCACAGCTTTTTCAATCAAAATAACAATGGTTTCGAATGGTATATTTTGAATATAATCCTCTAAGATCATTGCGTGTTCTTGTAAGCCTTTGACAAAATTTCTTAAATAAGAAATGATCTTTTCTTTAAATAATAAGAATGACTCTGTTTTCATCATTTCCTCTGCTTTTGCACTATTTAAAGTTCGAATATAATCTTGATAATTTTGGTTTAAACGAATAAAATCTGCATTTAAATCTTTCCACCACGTATGAATTTCTTCTATACTCGCATCTTGTAAAGTTTCAATACGTATAATTTGACTTTGAATTCTTTCAAGTAAAGTAGGCTCAAGAGATGCTCCTTCAACTTGTAAATTTTCTAGTTTTAAAGTCATTCGCTCAATTTCAATAGTATATTCAGATAATTGATAACGATATTTTCTGTTTTTAAACTCCTCAATTGACGTTACCTTAGATGTATCTTGAATCGCAATCAAATTTTTCCACTCCGTTAATGAAGATAGATCCGATTGACATTGATCTAGCGTATAATTTGGGAAAAGTCCTGTTTGAATCATAGCCTCAAATACATCTTCTTTATATAGCCAATATTGAATTTTCTCATATTGCTCATAAAAATATCGAATAATAACTCGATATCGATCTACATTTTCAGCTCGTAAATAATTGACTTCCGTAATTGGTTTTGTTAGTTTTTCATTGATTTTCATATTTAAATTTTACTACACTTTTATACAAACAAAAAGGAATTGAATGATTTCACTCACTCAATTCCTATTGCTCTTTCATTTCATTAAATACTTGTAAAGCTAGACATCCAAGTCCGGTATGAATTCCTACAGCACTTACTAAATCGATGACTTTGACTTTTGCACCTTCGATTTGATTTTCAATCTTTTGCGCATATTCTTTTGCAGCTTCTAACGCATCTACGTGTGCAACAATAAATGTATAACTCGAATCCACATTTAATTCTTTTAAATGCTTGATAACACGATCTTGAGCACGTGTCATTGTACGCACTTTATCTAATACATCCACTTTTCCGTTTGTACTTTTTCCAATATGCAAAATAGGTTTGATTTTTAACAAGCCTCCTAATGCAGCTGCCATTGGTGTCAATCGACCACCACGTTTCATATGATCTAAATCATCGCACAACAAGACTGTTTCACAACTATCTGCAATGCTTTGTAGTTTTTTAATAATTTCGTCAATTGAAACATTTGCTTCATACATTTTTTTAGCTGTCTCAATCATACATCCTTGTTCAACAGCCGTACAATAACAATCAACGCCTACAAATTTCATTTCTAATTGATTCGCAATCATTTCCATAGAATCCAATGTTCCGGATAATCCTCGACAAATAGGAACCGCAAAAATTGTGTCGTATCCTTCGTTTTTTAATTCTTCAAAACAATCTTGAATTTTACCTAAACTAGGTAAGGATGTTTTCAACACTTTTTTCTCATGTAATTTTTGAATCACCTCTGGATATGTGATTTCCACATACTCATCTTTTGATTCATCATCACAAGTAATTTGTAGAGGTAAACAATAAATTCCTTTTTCTTTCCAATAGTCTGGATGCTGGCCTGTTCCGGTATCCGTCACAAATGCAATCTTCATAACTAGACCCCTTTCACTTTTTTCACAAATTGAATTCCTACAGCACCTAATCCTGTATGAACCGCAATAACGGCATACATTGGATCGGTATGAATTTGAATATCTTCGCCAAACACATCGTGTAGCTCATCAATCACCAATTGTGTACCTTCTTGATTTTCTCCGTTTAAAACATAAAATTCATAATCTTGTGCATTCGCATCTTTTGAAATCACTTTAACAGCTTTTTTAATAGCTTTAGACATTGTACGTACTTTATCAAAAACATCTACCTTACCTTCCGTATTTTTAGATACTTCCAAGATTGGTTTAATTTTCAACATTCCTGCAAGCTTAGCTGCCATTGGAGTTAATCGTCCACCCTTAGCTAGATGATCTAAATCTTCTGGGATTAAAAAACCGCGTGAATGATCTACACTGTCTTTTAAACGTGAAATAATTTCCTCTGGGTGTATTTCTTGTTCAACTAGTTTTTGTGCGGATAACACCAAGTACTTTTCCACACCTAAAGTTGTATATATATCTAATGTATGAATTTTAACTCCATGCCATTTTCCTGATGCCTGAATGGCCTGGTTTGTTCCTGACAATCCATTTGATAAAGTTATCAAAATAACATCTGTAATACCATTGTTTTTATATGATTCTAATAAAGCCTCAATATCACCCAATGGTGGCATGCTTGTTTGAGGCATAAAGCCTCTTTCTAAGAATGAATTCAATTCTTCTACTGTTAAATTCACCCCATCTAAATATGTTTTATCTTCTATTTGAACCTGTAAAGGTAAAAAATCAATTCCTAACGTTTGTGCTTCTTGTTTGGTTAATCCACAACCACTTTCTGTCAATACTCGAACCTTCATTAAAACCCTCCATTTTTTGAAATCATCCTAATCCTAACATGAAATATTAATTTTCTCAAATGTCTGATATAATTAGTTTGAGGTGATTTGTATGAGCGCTTTCATTTCTTTTGAAAATGTGAAAAAGACTTATCATATGGGCGAAATCGACATACATGCATTAGATGATGTGAGTTTTGAAATACAACAAGGTGAATTTGTGATTATCGCAGGAGCCAGTGGTGCTGGTAAAAGTACTATTCTAAATCTTCTAGGTGGAATGGATACTGTTAGTGAAGGAAGAATCCTTGTAGACGGTCATGAAATCAGTTCTTATAAAGAAAAAGATATGACACTTTATAGAAGATATGATGTTGGATTTGTTTTTCAATTTTATAATCTAGTTCAAAATCTTACGCTTCGCGAAAATGTTGAACTTGCAACACAAATTTGTAAGAAACCACTTGATATAGATGAAACCATAGAACTTGTTGGACTAAAAGATAGAATGTCCAACTTCCCTAGCCAGCTTTCTGGTGGTGAGCAACAGCGTGTCGCAATCGCAAGAGCACTAGCTAAAAACCCAAAGCTTTTACTTTGTGATGAACCTACAGGTGCTTTGGATTACCAAACTGGTAAGCAAGTTCTTAAGGTTTTACAAGATACGTGTAGAACACAAAATAAAACTGTCATAGTTATTACCCACAACTTAGCATTAACACCAATGGGAGATAAGGTCATTAAGGTTCGTAGTGGAAAAATTGAAAGTATTACATGTAATGAACATCCTATGGATGTCAATGACATAGAGTATTGATATGCCTTCTTCTTATTTAAAGGATATTTTCCGTGAAATTAAAATCTCCCTCGGTCGTTTTCTATCTATCCTTTGTATTGTCGCAATTGGTGTGGCATTCTTTGCCGGCATTAAAGCGAGTGCTCCAGATATGAAAAACAGTGCCGATATGTATTTTGATAAATATAATGTTCAAGATATACAAATCTATTCATCGTTGGGACTTACCAAAAAAGATGTAAAGGCCATTAAAAAATTAAAAGGTGTCAAATCCGTACAGCCAAACTTTTCAATGGATACATTGTCTCAGATTGATTCAACACAAATGGTTATTAAAGTCATTTCTTATGAGATTGATCAAAAAATGAATAAAATCCGTGTAGTCGAAGGAAGAATGCCTGAAAGAGAAAATGAGTGTTTGGTTGAGGCTAGCTCTGCTACAAATAAATTATATGGTACTTTCCATATTGGAGATACAATCAAATTACAGAGTGGTACAGATGAAGCTTTATCTAAGTCCTTGAAAAACACAAAATATAAAATTGTTGGTACTTGTTATAACCCAAATTACTTATCTTATGAGAAAGGATCCAGTAATATTGGTTCAGGGACGGTAAACTCTTTTATATATGTACAAAATTCAAATGTATTAAAAGATTATTATACAGAAGTTGATGTTTGTGTTAAGGGTGCAAAAGAATTGGATTGCTATAGCGATGAATATTTTGATATTGTTGATCCAGTACTTAAAAGAATCAAGAAAATCGCAAATAAACAAATCGATGCACGCATTCAGTCTTATCAATCTAAATTAGATGAAAAAAAACAGGAAGCAACCAATGAATTGAATGATGCTGAAAACAAATTGAATGATGCACAAAACAAGATTGATTCGGGTCTAGCAGAGATTCAAAATAATGAAATTAAACTTCAAAATTCTAAAAATCAAATTGAGCAAGGGTGGAATGAATATTATGCAAATGTGCAACTGCTAGATAATATTCCTACTCTACAAAATGCGATTGCTCAGATTGAAGAAAGTGAACAAAAACTTCCTGAGTTATTATCTCAAAAAGAACAAGCTGAAAATGGTTTGAATCAAATTAATGCAGCAATGGATGATCTGAATACACAGCGTAAAATGATTCAGGATTCTATTGATTTGATAGACATCGCAATTGAAAAGGCTCAAAATACGCCGAGTACAGATGAATCGTCTGAAGCTATTAAAATCAAGGTGATTGAAAACCTGAACAATGGAAAAATATATCTACAAGGAAAGATTGCTGAAATTGATAATACCATCGCCAAAAAAGCGGAGTTAGAAGCGGCTATACCGCAACTACAATCTGCAATTGACCAAATTCAAGCCGGTGTCGCAAAAAAAGCGGAATTACAATCTCAGTTAAATCAGTTATTGAATGCAAAAGATCAATTAAATAGTGCTTATGTAAATCTAGTAAATGGTGAATCGCAATATGAGGATGGCGTATCCAAAATTGAAGATGCTAAAAATGAAATAAATTCAAACATTGAAAAGTTAGCGCTATCTAAAGCTGAGTTCAATGTTCGAAAGCATGACGCTTTAAGAGAAATAAACGAGGCTCAAGAAGAAATTGATAAAATGGAGGGAAAATGGATTGTTTTAGATCGTGACTCTCACTATTCTTATCGTGATTACGGTGCTTGTGCGGATCGTATGGATGGTATTGCGAAAGTATTCCCTGTATTCTTCTTCTTAGTAGCTGCTTTAGTTTGCATGACAACCATGACAAGAATGGTAGATGAACAAAGAAATGAAATGGGAACTTTAAAAGCTCTTGGTTATTCAAAAAGTCAAATTGCATTTAAGTATATAATCTATGCATTTAGTGCGAGTGTTTTAGGATCTATATTGGGATGTTCTTTAGGAATGTTCTTATTTCCAACTGTCATCTTTAATGCATGGAATACTTTATATAACATTGAAAAGATTCAATTTCTATTCCAGCCTGGTCTTATCATATTAGCTAGCGGCTCTGTAACTGGTATTACTTTACTAGCTACACTCTATTCAATTTATAGTGAATTAATAGAAATGCCTAGTCAGTTAATGCGTCCTAAGGCTGCAAAAGCTGGCAAAAAAATTCTATTAGAAAAAATTCCATTTATATGGAAACATTTGTCTTTCTTACAGAAGGTAACCGCAAGAAATATTTTCCGTTATAAAAAGAGATTCTTCATGACAATCATTGGTATTGCAGGATGCTCTGCATTATTGGTTGCTGGTTTTGGTATTAACGATAGCATTTCGGATATTGTAAATCAACAATATAATGTTATCTATCACTATGATGCCACAATTTCAGCCAAATCAAGTGACATGACATCTCAAATACATTCTTTAAAGGGTGTTAAGGATGTATTTGAAGAAGATCATCTTGCCGTAACTACAAAGATCGACAATAAAGATATTTCTACTACGGTTCATATTATTTCAAATGATGATAAGTTCAAAGATTTCTGTACACTATTTAATGGCAACAAAGAATTTAATCTTGACGACTCGTCAGTATTGATATCTCAGAAGATGGCTACAAAGCTAAATAAAAAAGCTGGAGATACGATCACATTTAAAGATGCCAATGATAAAGTTATTAAAGCAAAAATCAAAGGTGTATTTACAAATTATGTTGGGCATCATATATACGCAAGTGAATCGTTATACAAGAGTTGGAACACTAAGGCAAAGACTTCACATACTTATTTAATTAAATCTAAAAAAACAACCAAAAAATTTGAACGTGATTTAGGAAACAAAATCATGAATATAGATGGTGTGCAAAGCGTTACTTTCTATTCATCTCTACAAAAAAACTTCAAAGATATGATTAGTAGTATTTCTTATATTGTTGTTGTTCTTGTTATTTCAGCAGCATGTCTTGCGTTTGTAGTATTATATAATCTAAGCAATGTGAATATTTCCGAAAGAAAACGTGAAATTGCGACAATTAAAGTTCTTGGTTTTACAAGAAAAGAAGTTGATGCGTATATTAATCGTGAAACCATTCTACTAACGATTCTAGGTTCTCTAATTGGTTTAATCATTGGTATTGGTTTACATCACTTAATTATGAACTTAGCTGAAATGGATGATATTATGTTTGGTAGAACAATCAATTCAATATCTTATGTAATTAGTTTTGTGATGACAATTGGTTTCAATGCGATAATCAATTTGTGTATGCATAAAAAATTAAATAACATTCAAATGGTTGAATCATTAAAGGCTGTGGAATGATCCATAGCCTTTTTTTGCGTATTAAAAAAGCCCTCAATAGAGGGCTATAGAAACTAGATTTGAGCAATACGCATCATATTTGTGTTACCTGATCCTACTGGATATCCAGCAACAACAATGATGTGATCTCCTGTTTTAAATCCAGCTTGTAATGCTAGATTACGAGCTAAATCAATATCATTTTCTTTTGTATTTTGAATGTTTGAAACAACTGGAGTTACACCATTAACTGGTAATAAGCTACGTTGTGTTACTTCGTCAAATGTAACACCTAAAATAGGAGCACAAGGGCGGAATTTAGCTAAACGACGAACTGTATTTCCACTTTGTGTAAATGCAATAATACATTTAATATCAATTGCCAATGCAGTATCGGCTACTGAAATACCAATTGCATCATTTAAAGTACGTTTACTTGATTTAACGTTAGCTTTTAAACGATCTTTATAAGGAATCATTGGTTCAATAGCGTTCGCAATCTTAGTCATTGTTTGAACACATTCAACTGGGTAATGACCTGCAGCTGATTCACCAGATAACATGATACAATCTGTTCCATCCATAATAGCGTTAGCTACGTCACTTGCTTCTGCACGTGTTGGACGAGGATTTTCCTGCATAGATTCTAACATGTGTGTTGCAGTGATAGCAGGTTTACCAACTTCGTTTGCAACCGCAATCATACGTTTTTGATAAATAGGTACTAATTCTAAACTTACGTCTACACCTAAATCTCCACGAGCAACCATTACTCCATCTGCAACCTCTAAGATTTCGCGAATGTTATCAAAACCTTCCTGGTTTTCAATTTTAGGGAAAATTTGAATCATATCTTTATTTTCATCAATTAAAATTTGACGAATTGCTAATACATCATCTTTACGACGTGTAAAACTTGCTGCGATATAGTCAACATCCATTTTACATCCAAAACGAATGTCTGCTTCATCTTTTTCAGAAATAAATGGCATACTTAATTTAATGCCTGGTAAGTTACATCCTTTACGACTTTTTAAGAAGTGAGGGTTGTTTACAATACCATGGATACGATCAGGAGTTACTTCTGTAAAAGTAACTTTCATTTTACCATCATCCATTAAAATGTAATCACCAGCTTGTACGTCATTGAATACTTCTGGACAACGTAATGTGAATCTTTCGTGGTTTCCTAAAACTTCTTCTTTAACTAAATCAATTTCGTCACCTTCAGCAAATTCACATCCACCATTTTCAAAATCACCTAAACGAATTTCAGGACCTTTAGTATCTAATAAAATACCAATAGGTTTTCCTGTTTCTTTACTAACCTCACGAATACGTTTAACACGTTCTGCATGTTCTTCATAGTCTCCATGAGAGAAATTTAAACGTGCAATGTTCATTCCAGCTTCAACAAGTTTTGTTAAAACTTCTTTGCTCTCACTAGCTGGACCAATAGTACAAATAATTTTTGTTTTTTTGCTCATATGTATATCCTTCCTTCTAATATATCCTAAACCAAACGATCAAATAAATTCATTAGTGGTTTACGAGATTCTTGTGGCATGCTCAATGCTTCTTCAATTGGATAAGAAACAATCTTGTTATCACGAATTGAAATACATTGACCACCAATGCCTTGCATCAATAAATCTACGGCTTTTTCTCCCATTTGTGATGCTAACAAACGGTCAAACGGACATGGAGATCCTCCACGTTGAATATGGCCTAACACAGTTGCTCTTCCTGAAAAGCCCGTATTCAGACTAACCTTTTTTGCAAATTGATCTACATCAGTAATCTTTTCGCTAATTACAACAATCGCATGTTTTTTCTTCTTAATAATATCGATATCTCTTAAGCGATCTAAGACATCTTGTTCATCAAATCCTGTATCACTTGTTACTACAATTTCGGCTCCACAAGCAATACCTGACCATAAAGCTAAGTCTCCACAACGGTTTCCCATAACTTCAACAATAGAACAACGATGATGTGAATTAGAAGTATCTCTTAATTTATCGACACATTCAACTACAGTTTCTAATGCAGTTTGAAAACCAATCGTATAATCTGTACAAGTAATATCGTTATCGATTGTACCAGGTAATCCGATACAGTTAATGCCCATTTCAGTTAAAGATAGAGCACCACGATATGAACCGTCCCCACCAATAACAACAACAGCTTCAATACCTCTCTTCTTTAATTGAGCAATAGCTTTTTTTCTGACTTCGATGTCCTTGAACTCTGGTAAACGAGCTGAACCTAAAATAGTTCCTCCTCTATTTACGATATCTCCAACTGTTTCACGAGTTAATGGTTCAATATATCCTTCAACCATTCCCTTATATCCATTGTAAATACCAAATACTTCTAGACCACTATTTAATCCAACACGTGTTACCGCGCGTATTGCAGCATTCATTCCCGGTGAATCACCACCAGAAGTCAAAATACCAATTCTTTTAACCATAATATGTCCTCCATAGACTCATTATTAATCATCATAAATATACCACATAAATATTGTTTAAAAAAGAGTAAATTGACCTGAAAACGCTTTTAGGTAAAAAAGATTTATAACTTATTAAATGTTTGTGAAATATTTGACATTTTGTTAACAATTACTAAAAACATGTAATGTTATTTTAAGATATATCTAAATATTTGTGCGAAAAAAAAGCCAAGTCTAAGTAAATAAAGACTTGGCTTTTGAATATATAAGTATAAAAAAAGGATCCGGCAGCTAGCTATCTTCGCAGGGGCAAGCCCAACTATTGTCGCCGTGAAAGTGCTTAACTTCTGAGTTCGGGATG